>CAYRCN010000163.1:0-4448 GCA_964422805.1 uncultured bacterium
CAATATAGGATTTTGGAGTCTGAGATACAGGTGGTAATTGGTGTTCGAAAAATCGGAAAAAGTATCAGAAAAAGACCCGACCGCCCAGTGCAAAACAGAAGAATCATTTTTAAAATAATTGTTGTAAAGAGAAGAATTTATATAAAATAAAGTCATTAGTCTTCAGTCACCAGTCATCAGTCAATAAAAAACAAAAAATACAATTTTTACATTTGAATGTTCTTAAAGTTTTTTCCTATTTAACGACTTTACCACTCAACCAATTAACTGAAAACGAAGTTTTTGTCAGTATTTCCTATTTTTTAAAACAAAGTTCGAACTGGTTTTTATAGGCTAAAGATACTTTTTGTGTGTTTTATAAAAATAAAAGCGAGAGCAAAAAGCTCCCGCTTTTATTGCAAAGTATAAAAAACTAATTATCAATTTATCATATATTCTTTTATTCTTTGACCCGTCCGGTATGTTTCAAATCATGAAGGAACATTGGCCAGGGAGTGTTTGCAAGACCACCTGATGAGCCATAAATCGCATAGAGGTTGTTATCGTAAGAACCCATATAAATTACACCATCTGCATCTATAGCCGGAGATGAGCATATACCACCTGCAATTGAGAAACTCCATTTCTCGGTGCCATCCGGATTTATTGCATAAAAGCCATTACTAGAGGAACCTACATAAATGGTGCCATCCAAACCTATTGCCGGTGCGGAGAATGCTATATCTGCTACCGAGAAGCTCCATTTCTCGGTGCCGTCCGGATTTATTGCATAAAGGTTACCATCGAAAGAGCCCACATATATAGTACCATCTGAACCTATCGAAGGTGAGCATACTTTACCTTCGGTCGGGAAACTCCATTTCTCGGTGCCGTCCGGATTTATTGCGTAAAGATGGTTATCAAAATCAGAAGAACCCACATAGATAGTGCTGTCTGAGCCTATTGCCGGGGAGGATTCAATAATACCTTCGGTCGGGAAACTCCATTTTCCGGTACCGTTTGGGTTTACTGCACATAGATTGTTATCGGCACCTACATATATAGTGCCATCCGAAGCTATCGCAGGAGATGAAGACGAGTAAGAGCCTAGAGAGTGTCCCCATTTCAACGTGCCGTCCGTGTTTATTGCTCTCAAGTAACCAAATATGTTACATGCATAAACAGTGCCATCCGAAGCTATCGCAGGAGATGAATACATATGCGATCCAATCGGGAAACTCCATTTCTCGGTGCCATCCGGGTTTATTGCATATAATTCACCACCTCCACCTCCCAAGGTAGCCACATAAATGATACCATCCGAACCTATAGCTGGTGCGCAGTGCACGTCATATACAGTATAAAATGACCATTTCTCGCTTCCATCCGGATTTATTGCATACAAGTGCGCATCGTATGAACCCACATATATGGTGCTGTCAGAACCTATTGCAGGAGAAGACTCCACATAATATCCCGTAACAAATTTCCATTTAAGTCTAGATATTGATATAGAATTCCCACTTGACCAATTGGATTCCGCTCCATCTTCATCCTT
Organism: uncultured bacterium; assembly: GCA_964422805.1. GTDB lineage: Bacteria > Hydrothermota > UBA3072 > UBA3072 > UBA3072 > JAFGHJ01. The sequence continues at coordinate 1,538 of CAYRCN010000163.1, forward strand.
TGCTCTTGCTTTTACTCCAAATATTCCTGTAGAATAATAAGTATATTCCATTGAGACCGGTGTCCCGCTGGAGACATAACTACTCCAAGTAGAATAGTTACCATCACCCCAGTCGAATTGATAGGCAATATTATCTCCCTCTGGATCTATGGTAGAAGTAGTAAAAGTATACTTAATATACACACACCCACTATCCGGACCAGAAGGAACTGATGGAACCTCAGGGGGAGGATTATACACTACCATTGAGTGCTCACTTGACCAATCGGATTCATCTCCGCTTTCATCCTTTGCTTTTGTTTTTATTTCGTATATTCCTACAGAAGAATAAGAATGATCCATTGAAACCGAAGTGCCGCTAGATACGTAATCGCTCCAGGAGGAATAACTACCATCGCCCCAGTCGAATTGATAGGCAATATTATCTCCTTCTGGATCTATGGTAGAGGCAGTAAAAGTATACGTACTATCCACATATCCACTATCCGGACCAGAAGGAACTGATGGAACCTCAGGGGGAGGATTATACACTACCATTGAGTGCTCACTTGACCAATCGGATTCATCTCCGCTTTCATCCTTTGCTTTTGTTTTTATTTCATATATTCCTATAGAAGAATAAGAATGATTCATTGAGATTGTGTCCCCGCTTGAGATATATTCGCTCCATGGAGATAGATTACCATCACCCCAATCGAATTGATAGGCAACACTGTCCCCATCAACATCAGTCGTTGATGTGAAAAATGAGTATGTACTATCTACATATCCACTATCCGGACCAGAGGGTTCTGAAGGAGCATAGGGGACAGTAGCAGTATCCACTTCAATTACATGTCCTGAAGACCATTCCGATTCTTTATCTTTCGTATCCTTTGCTTTTACTCGTACTTCATAGGTACCCATAGAATTATAAGAATGATTCTGCGATACTGTATCACCGCTTGCCACATAAATACTCCAGGAAGAAAGATTCCCATCTCCCCATTCAAACTGGTATGCTATATCATCGTCGTCCGGATCTGTGGTATGCGCTGAAAAGGAAAGTTGTTCACTTACTATTCCAGAGGATGCCCCTGCAGGTGAAGCTGGTGTGTTTGGGGGTTTGTTTTTGCTACAGCCAATAAGAATTAACAAAAGAGCTGGAATAAATAATAAATTTTTTAAGTATTTCATACCTCCTCCTCGAATGATATTTTTAATTATAAACATTTTTTTCGTTTTGTCAAACGTTTTTTTGCTAACTTTAGAAATTTTTTCCTCTTGACAATATTTTCGTTATCCTTAAGATAAAATTAATGACCAATTATTTCATATACGCAAGAAAATCAACAGACGAAGAAGATAGACAAATTCTTTCAATCGATTCACAACTTCGAGGCAATTTCGCCAATCTTTTTTGAAAAATCTTTTAAGTTTTCTAAAACAATTTTTTGTCGTTGATTTCTTTAGGTAACGATATCTGTCCCTCTAACCTTTTTAGATGCCGGTTTACCTAACTGTGAGACTAACGGGAATTAATGTTTCAGGTTCATCCGGATCGATACTGTTAATAATTAAATTTGCATTATAATTACCGGCATTTAAGATGGTTGCGTCGAAGGTGACTTCCACAACTGCTTCGCCATCTGACGGCACGATTCCTGAAGTGGTGTCGGCAGATAGCCAAGTAATACCCCATTTTAATCCACCATGTAAGGTTCCGTCGTTATTATTAGGCGAGGAATCATAAACAGTATTACCTGAGCCTTCATTAAGTTTCCAATAGCCAACTAATCCCGTTTCGGTACCGGAGAGTTCCTGGTTCATGTTTGCCTGGATCTCTGCCTGTGTACGTGCAATATTCCAGATACGGACTTCCTTCATTTGGCCCTTAAAATTAGAATGAAAAGAGAAGTCATATGTACCCATACGAAAAGGTTCGTCAGTATCTCTATTCATTGTGAGTGTTGAAGGCGTCATATCTGATTCTAAAATTCCATTGATGAATAGTTTCAATGAGGTACTCGCCGAATCGAAAACTCCGGCAAAATGAGTCCATGTATAGGGTGAAATTGTTGAATTACTTCTTATTTCTGTCATACCGCCGCTTGCGCCGGATATTGCCAGTTCAAGTATGCTTGACGTAGGTATATCCAGTCCGTATTCATCATTATAAGAACCTCCACTGCCCCATTTTCCTAAAATTTCTTGTGTCTGGATTGGGTCTTCTCCCACTTTTAACCAACATTCAAGAGTGAAAGCTCCTCCTATTGCGCTTAAAGAAGGATGATCGGGTACTTCAACATAATCATCTATCCCGTCGAATTCTAAAACGGATAGTGTGTCTTCGAATTCGATCGAGATATCAAAAGGCAGAGACAGGCCTCCCTCATTGGAAATAATGATCCACTTCTTGGATGTCTCTCCTTGATCTAAAGTAACACTCAAGGAGTTTGGGAAAACTGAGATGTCTGGTAAGTTTGGAGATACAACGTTCTTACAACTTAAGAAAGCAAATAACGCCAAAAAAGGAATTGTCCAAAACAACTTTTTATAATGTTTCATGATTCCTCCTTATATTTTTGTTATTATGAACATTTTTTCGTACTCTTTGTTGGTATAACACATAAGAGCACCTTTTTGTTCATTGTAATAAATTTTGTCCTTTTTGTCAATCTTGTTTTTTGTTTTGAGCGGTAGGGGACAAGGGACTATCGACCGGTGACTGAAGACAAAATTTTCTTTTTGAATTGAAAGTTTTATACCCTTGTTTTTTTATATTTGGGATGGGGTCGGGATTCTGAATTCAGGCTTCTGGCTCCTGACTTCTTTTTTATATCCTTTTTCTTGTTTTCGAGATTTTCGATTAATTATATCATTTCACACTTCAAGGGTTGTCTTTAAGAAAAGATAGATTGAACTGAAACTT
>CAYRCN010000164.1:0-4416 GCA_964422805.1 uncultured bacterium
AGTATTTACTTACTTGAAGAAGTCGCCCTTCCCTGTCTTTAAAGTAAACGGAAATCGGAATATTATCCATGAAACTCCTGAATAGCGCCTTCTCCCAATTGTTTTGAGATTCCCCTTTCCGTAACTCAGTGACTTTCTTGCGTAATTTTTTTGTATCGCTTGTAAAAAGTTCTGTTAAAGGTTTACCTTTGATTTTAGCCTTGCTGCATTTCAGTAATTTGATTGAGGCTTTATTTAAGTCTTCTATCAATCCTTTTTTATTGATAATAATTATCGGATATGGATAGTTATTAAAAATCAAGGAGAATGATTCCTTGTATTTTGAATACAAATGTCTTAAATTCTCATCCTTAATCTTAGATTTTTGTTTTGATTTTACTAATGATTTATCTTTAATCATTTATTTATCAAATTTTAATGTGGTATTAGAAATTTGCAACCCTGTTTTTGTATTTTCTCGGAGATTTTTAATTACTTTTTACTTTAGATGGATTACTATAATTTAAAAATTAAAAGAGCCAAGAGCCATCAGCCAAAAGCGGAGAGCATTTTTGTTGTATTTTCGCTTTTTGATATTTAATTTTTGCATTTTAGTTTAACCACTTGCATGAAATGTAATTATCGTTATATATATTCTTGTAAAAAGTCTTTGATTGTTGTTCAAATAAAACAATAATTTAAAAACAAAGGAGTTATTATGAGTTTTTTATTAGGTCTTGACCTTGGAACGAGTGGAATCAAAGCACTTATTATGGATGAAAAAGCGGAGAAAATAGTAACTGCTACCGTTGAATATCCTCTTCAAACTCCAAAAGTAAACTGGGCTGAGCAACGCCCAACCGATTGGTGGAATGGAACTGTCGAAGCCATAAAACAAGTTATTAGCAAGTCATCTGTAGACCCTAAAGAAATAAAAGGGATAGGCCTTTCCGGACAGATGCATGGTCTGGTAACTCTTGATAAGGAATATAAAGTACTGCGTCCGGCAATACTCTGGTGCGACCAAAGAACGGAGAAACAATGCCAGTATATTACAGATAAGATTGGAGCGGAGAGATTGATTGATCTTGTGTCGAATCCGGCTCTTACGGGTTTTACCGCGGGTAAATTGATATGGGTAAGAGAAAACGAGCCCGAAATTTATGAGAAGATTTATAAGATATTATTGCCCAAGGATTATATACGCTTTTGCCTGACAGGTGAGTTCGCAACCGAGGTATCTGACGCTTCCGGCATGCTTTTCCTGGATGTAAAGAACAGAAAATGGTCTTATGAATTATTGGACGAGTTGGATATCGATAAGGACATACTTCCCGAGTGTTTTGAATCTTCTGTGGTAAGCGGAAAGGTGAATGCAAAGGCAAGCAGGGAGACCGGACTTGCTGAAGGAACGCCTGTTGTTGGTGGTGGCGGAGATCAGGCTTCTCAAGCAGTAGGCACGGGAATAATAAGAGAAGGAGTAATATCTTCGACTGTCGGTACTTCCGGTGTTGTTTTTGCCGCGAGTGACGAGCACCATCTCGATCCCGGGCATACATTACATACATTTTGTCATGCGGTCAAAGGTAAATGGCATTTGATGGGAGTGATGCTTTCTGCCGGTGGTTCGCTTCGTTGGCTAAGGGATACTCTATTTAACGATTTAAAAGCTGAAGCAGCTAAAAAGGGCGTGGACCCTTATATTCTAATGGAAGAAAAAGCGGCTAAAGTTCCTGTAGGAAGTGAAGGTCTTATCTTTTTACCATATCTTACCGGAGAAAGAGCTCCGTACGCGGATCCGAATGCGAGAGGAGTGTTTTTTGGTTTGAGTCTCAGGCATACTGATGGAGATTTTGTGCGTTCGGTCCTGGAGGGGGTCGCTTTTGGTCTTCGTGATTCATTGGAAGTGATTAGAAGTCAGAATATAAAGATAGAAGAAATCAGAGGGTCAGGCGGCGGCGCAAAATCGCCTTTCTGGCTGCAGATTCAGGCTGATATAAACGACGCTCCAATGACTACAATAAATGTGACCGATGGGGGAGCATTGGGTGTTGCATTGCTGGCAGGCGAAGGTACCGGTGTATATTCAAGTCTCGAAGATGCCTGTGATGCGATAATAAAAGTGAAAAGTTCCACCGAGCCTAATAAAGAGAATGCTAAGAAATACGACGAATACTATGCTATTTATCGTTCACTATATCCCGCTCTTAAAGACAGGTTTTTGGATTTAAGTAAAATAGTCGAGAAGCATGCTTGAATTTGGGGAAGATATTTAAGTTTCGGGAAGCAGGCATACTATTTGCTCTTTTGTTCATATGGGTAGTTACTGCTATACTCAATCCCCGTTTTCTTTCCTCGTATAATCTTCAGCTACTTTCAAGACAGATAGCTGTCTTCGGTCTCATTGCGATTGGAGAGACTTTTGTGATTCTTACCGAAGGAATAGATCTTTCTCCGGGGTCCGTAATTGTTTTGACTTCGGTGCTTGTAGCTTCCTTCATATCCAGTGGTATGGGAGTGCCATGCGCGATCGTTTTAACCCTATTGGTAGCTGTAGTGATTGGTTTGTGGCACGGGTTATTTATTACCAAGCTAAAAGTTCCTCCCTTTATTATAACTCTCGGGACTTTTGCCATGGGAAGGGGACTTGCAACGGTAATAACTAAAGGACAGCCGATTTTAAATCTACCCGAGTCATTTTCTTTCATCTGGGATGGAATGGTTTTTAAATTTATGCCTTTTCCTGTACTAATTCTTATAATAGTTTCAGGTTTCTCGATATTTCTTCTGAGTAGAACAATATACGGAAGGCATATTTATGCGGTTGGGGGAAATATAACCGCGGCAAGGCTTTCGGGGATCGATGTCGATAGCACTAGAATTCTTACTTATGTTTTGTCCGCAGTTATGGCTGGAATTGTAGGTATCTTAATTACCTCAAGACTGGGGCAGGGTAATCCAAATGTGGGTGTTACCTATGAAATGTATGCCATAGCAGCTGCGGTCATAGGCGGAACCAGTTTGTTTGGGGGAGTGGGTACCATAATCGGCGCTTTAATCGGGGCGGGTATTTTAACGGCAGTATGGAATTCTCTTGTGTTGCTGCAGGTATCTTCATACTGGCATCAGGTAATTCTTGGTATGATAATTGTGGTAGCTGTAACGGTTGACGTTTTACGTGAAAAAACAAAAGGAAAAGGAGGTTAAAATGAATAGGATTTTAAAAGTTTTGTTTTTTATTTTGGTTGTTATTATCATATTTAACTTCTCTTCGGGCTGCGGAAAGAAAGAAATTCATTATGGCGTATTGGGTAAATGCGTCGGACCTTACTGGGAAGTTGTCAAGAAAGGCGCAGAAGATGCCGGTAAGGAATTAGGCGTAAAGGTTACGGTTTTTATGCCTCAGAAAGAAGACATTCCGCAGCAGATAGAAACAGTTGAAACATGGATCTCTATGGGGTTTAAAGGTATGGCTGTTGCCCCTTCTGATCCTGAAGCGCTTGTTTCTCCCATTAATTCATCTATGGAAAAGGATATTCCTGTTCTTACGATAGATACGGATTCACCCAATTCTAATAGGATATGCTATATCGGTACCGATAACTATACGGCAGGCAAGGCTGCCGGAGAAAAAATGGCAGAGATACTTGATGGCAAGGGTAAAGTTGCAATAGCAACCGGCTCTCTTACCGCTATGAATTCACTTGAACGAATGAGAGGATTCGAAGACGCTATTAAAGAGTATCCTGAGATCGAAATCATAGAACCCATTCTTTGCGATAATGAAGAAACTCCCAGGGCGGTAGAGCTTGCGGAGACCGCATTGCTTAACCATCCGGATTTGAACGCTTTCTTTGGTGTTTATGTGTTCAACGGGCCTTCTGCGGCAAAAGCAGTGAAAGCAGCGGGTAAGGAGGGCGAGGTTCATATAGTATCATTCGATGTGACAGACGAGCATCTTTATTTAATAGATGAAGGCTTAATAGATGCCACCATTGCTCAGAAGCAGTATTTTATGGGGTATGAGGGAGTGAGAATTATTCATCAAATAAATGAAGAAGGATTGGAAGCTGTCCTTGATTCACTTCCTAAAAATGAAGATGGGGATTATATTATTGATACCGGTGTGGATGTAGTAAGCAAGGAAAATCTTGAAGAATATTTGAAACAAATGGATAAGTGGGGTATTGAGCATACTTTCAAGCTGTGAATAAAGAAATTCTTCTCCGAATGGAGAAAATAGTTAAAATTTTCCCCGGTGTGAAAGCGCTGGATGAGGTTGATCTTGAAGTTTATAAGGGGGAAGTGCTTGCACTTGTCGGAGAGAACGGAGCGGGTAAAACAACATTAATGGAAATCTTGAACCCGCACCCTGCGCCTACAGGGTTTTACCAGCAAGACAGTGGGAAAATATACTTTGAAGGTAAGGAAATAAAA
>CAYRCN010000165.1:0-4402 GCA_964422805.1 uncultured bacterium
AAGTCAAAGGGGTAGACCTAAGAAAAAAAGGAAGCGGAAACATCGGAGCTACAAATGTCTTTAGGGTTGTCGGTAAAAAAGAAGGCATTTTCGTTTTTATTCTCGATTTTTTAAAGGGTTTCCTTCCCGTACTTTATTTTTCCGACATCTCCGTTCCCGCCGGTATTCTTGCCCTTCTTGGAGCCGTAATAGGGCACATGACGACGCCCTTCCTCCGGTTCAAAGGTGGAAAGGGAGTAGCTACAGGCTTTGGTGGGATTGTGGCACTCATGCCCATACCTGCACTCAGCGCTTTCGGTGTTTGGATATTATTTGTTGCTATCACAAGAAGAATTTCAGTTGGCTCCCTTGCAGCTGCTCTTTCTTTACCGATTTTATATTTTTATCTCTCTCATACTATGTACAGAAGCGTTTTATATATATCGGTTTTAATTACAATTCTGGTTTTTATAACTCACAGGAAAAATATAAAAAGACTAATAAGAGGAGAGGAAGAACCGATTTTTTAAGAATTTTTCACACAGAGTACACGGAGAACACAGAGAAATGTTGTTTTTTTTAAACCCATCTCCCTACACAAAAACAATCTCACACAAAGCCCCTCTACACCCCATTAATTTACTGTTTTTTCTCCTTTATCTTTTCCATGATATCCAAAGTGTATTTGCTAAACAATTCTTTTATCTCTTTACCGTCAACTTCAACTAACATTTCGACAGGCCACCGCTCAATATCATCCGGGAAATCTGATGTCTTTTCAAACGCAACTGCAAGCCAGTAAGGGTCGAACCCGGGATCTTTTTTCTCTGCCAATTCCATAATTCTGTCTAAAGATTCATTTTTCAGGATGAAAAGTAAATCGACAGCGTCTCTTGGTTCTACCCGTCCGAAAAAAGCAAGCAATTTGTCAACAATAAGATCTTCGTAATCATTAACATTGATTTTATATATAGTTTCCAAAGGTTCTTGAAACCTGAAAGGAGAATCATAGGCAAGTTCAACTTTCAGTTCTTCTTTGCCCTTACTCAAATTAAATTCTACAAAAGTATGTGTTCTTCTAATCGGGTTAAGAGAAAATTTTGATTCCCGGCATTTCCTCTCCAGTTCTCTGCTAAAAGGTAAAACGATATCCGGTTCTCCTGTAAATAAATCGAGGTCGTAAGAGAATCTATGACCAAGATAAAATTCGGCAAGAGCCGTGCCGCCCGTTAAATAAAAATTTCCCTGGTCGGGAATTTTAGAAAAAAAACTTAAGAAATCTTTCTGGATTTTACTTATTATACCTTTAGCTTCTGGCTTCAAAATAATCCTTCCATAATTTAAACACATATTTTGGTAATACGATTCCAGAAAGAACTTTTCTGACTTCTTCCCAATCAAGTTCGGCTATGTCCTCGCTGAGTCCATTTGTTAGAACCTGTTTTATATACCATTTCCTCTGGAAAGGGTCAGAAAGATCAATATTTTTCTTAGACCAGACTAAATATCTCTTTGTTTTCATGTAAATATTGTATAAACCAGTTTTATAAAAGTCAAGGTTCCGTGAACAGAGTAATGGTGCAAACAATAAACACTTGGATAATAAATATTTTTTTTATTATGCTAATTTCTCCCCTCATTTCAATAACCTCCTTCTAAAGATTGTAAATATTAAATTGTAAGTCTAAAATTTTAACAATCTCCTAAACGCTTACTCATTCTTAATTTTCTCGCTCTATTTTCTCCTTTTTTTCAAATTTCCAATTTATAATTTTCATTTTTCAATCTACAATGACAGTATGTCATGGTTCCAAATACCATTTATTGGTACCATTACGGTTAATAACAAAAAAACCTTCCTGATCATTACCGGTCAAATAGAGTCCATTAGGAGACCACCTAAATGAAGAAGCCTCCATATTATTAAAGTCTAAAGCAGTATCTGAATTCATCTTTAGTATCAAAAAACCGCGTTCCATACTTGCAATATGATCTCTTTCCCATTTCGCCGCATACACAACCAAAGAATCACCTACACTCCAATCTACCCCTGATCCTCCTACTACCCCGTAAATGGTATCCCCTATTGTATCCTGAAGAAAAGTATACTGTTCATCTCCATTTGTATTAGAAATTATAAGACCATAAGAGGAAAAATAACCGAGTAAATCACTTTCGAGACTCCAAGCTGGTTTTAGGACATCAACATCCGAAATTATCTGATGGTCATTATCCCCATCCCTATCCATTATCCATATCCCCTCGTCTGGTTTTTCATAAACGATTCTTGAAGCATCCGGTGAAAAATCGGGATTTCTTCCGCTTCCTACTTCCTGTAAACTTGTCCCATTTCTCCTTACCACCCAGATGTTATTATCCGCGTCCCCAAACACCACCCATTCTCCGGCAGAAGAAAGACCTCCTCCTCCGAATTCTGTATCTTCAAACAAAAGCCCTTTATTTTCCCTTCCACTACCATCAGCATTTATTTCATACAACCAGGTACTATCGCTTACAATCTCAGTTCTAACACCAATATCTTCCTCAACCTTCCAAACTTCTTTCTCTCTAACGAAAACTATCTTCCCATCACTCGTCCAATTTGGGGATTCGACACTTATTACGTCCTCATAAGAGGTTTTTGTACAACCAATAATAATTAAAACAATTACACTAATTAATATCCATATTTTTCTCATATATCCTCCGGCATTTTTTACACTTTCTTTATATCCTAATAATTATAATTAAAATAATCTAAAATGTCAAATACTTTGTGTTCTTTGTGTCTTTGTAACCTTTGTGTGATAATATTTTTTGGAGGGGGTGGTTTGGGATTTAAAAACAACAAATCTTTCTTTGTGTTCTCTGTGTGTTTTCTTTTTCTCTGTGTGTTCTGTGGTTAAACAGAGTTTCGTGTTTCGAGTAAAAAAATTAAAACTACAAGTTCTACATGCTCTACATGTGAATTAAAGTTTCGGCCACTCCTTACTATTGACAAACATACTCTTAACATATACTCTAAATTAATCAAATGCCTTAAAGACCTTTAAAGTGGGAGGAACTTATGATAAAATGCGGAGTTATCGGTATCGGACATATGGGTAAACATCATACTCGCATACTGGCAGAAATGAAAGAAGCAAAGTTTGTGGGAATTTCTGACATCGACGAAAAAACAGGGAAAAAGATAGCAAAAACATATAAATGTAAATATTTCCGGGATTACATGGATCTTCTAAAAGAAACAAACTGCGTTTTCGTCGCAACACCGACCAATACCCATCGTGATATCTCAATCAAAGTTCTCAATGCGGGAAACCATGTCTTTATAGAAAAACCCCTCTCTTTTGATCTTAAGGAAGCCGACGAAATAATTGAAAAAGCAAATAAATCAAAACTTGTATTGCAGGTTGGGCATATAGAAAGGTTTAATCCGGCTATTATTGCAGCAAAAAAAATCATTAAAAACCCTCTCTTCATTGAAGCACATAGACTTTCTCCCTTTTACGGCAGGGGCATCGATGTCTCGGTCGTTCTTGACCTCATGGTACATGATCTGGATATCATTCTAGGCACTGTCGAATCTCCGTTAAAAACCGTATCCGCAGGCGGAGCACCCGTACTTACAGAAAACGTAGATATTGCAAACGCAAGACTTGAATTTGAAAACGGAGCTATAGCAAATATCACAGCTTCCAGGATTTCACTTATGAAAGTCCGGAAAATTCGCTTCTGGCAAAAATACTCATATGTTTCTGTCGATTGCTTAAATAAAAAAGTAAATGTTTTTCACAGAGACCTCAAAAATGGTGAACCTGAAATAAAAGAAGAAGAAATTCATGTATCGACAGAAGAACCATTATTTCTACAGAATAAAGCTTTTATCGAAGCCTGCCTCGAAAAAACCCCTGTAAAGATGAAAGCTGAGGATGCAAGGAACGCTCTAGCCCTTGCTCATATAATCTTAGAAGAAATAAAAAATAGGGCAAAGAAAGTAAACATCGATTTATCATTGAACAAAAATGAACAATGAAAGTTCTGTTTATAACAGGTGAAGCATCGGGTGATTCGCACGCTTCTAATTTAATTAACTCTTTTAAAAAAATTAACCCCGACATCAAATTCTACGGTATTGGCGGAAAAAAAATGGAACGAGCCGGGGTTAAAATAATTTACCCCTCTGATAAAATAGCTGTTATCGGATTCAGCGAAGTTTTTTCAAAGATATCAAATTTAAAAGAAGCAAGAAGACAAATCTCTAACTGCATAAGAAAGAACAAATTTGACTTTGCCGTCACCGTAGATTTCCCGGGATTTAACATTCCCATAGCAAGGGCTCTTAAAAATATGGGGATACCCGTCTTTTACTTTATCACACCACAGGTCTGGGCATGGGGTAAATGGAGAAGTAAAAGTTTAT
>CAYRCN010000166.1:0-4320 GCA_964422805.1 uncultured bacterium
TGCGTCATCTCTAATCTTTAACCAATTTATGCCATTATCACTTCCCCAGATTTCAACTTTTCTCCTGAAATTTTTGTTGGGTGTTACTATATGCAGCTTGTTTATAATTTGATTTTCTTCTCCAATGTCCAGGTAAAATTCGGTGTATTTATCCGGAACATTAGAAAGATTGTACAGTTTAGGTTCAAAGCAGACTGTTTCTTTTTTGCTCTCAAGCGTTTCTGTTTTATATGGAATTTCTTCATTTTTGCCACTAACGACTCTTATATCAGAGAGATCCTGTTTGGAATGATTGTAGACTTCAGCATCGACTTTAACACTCGCTACACCTTCAAAATCGCTTATCGTAATCCGTTTTTTATACTCCCAATCACTTAATGAAAAATCTGCTTTTATAGTAATGGTTATGAAAATAAATAATAAAATGTATTTTTTATTTATCATAATTTTTACTGCCTATCTTCTTTTGATAAATAAATGAAATAGTAAGCAGTATTATACCTAGGACGACAAAGGATAAAAACCTGTATATTGTCTCAAGAGAAGATGTATCGACGAAAAACACCTTCAATATCGTGAGAAGAGCAATCCCAAATCCGGCACGTTTTACATTGTAGTTCTCTTTGGCTATCCCCATTGCAAATAAGACAAGCGCATATATACCCCAGAGAATCGAATATACAAGAGACCTCATTTCGTCAAGGTAGCTGAATTCTTCGAAGAATTTATTTGTTCCCGTGATCGTAAAAATGAATAAAAGACCGCCCCCCAAGATACTCAATCCGGTAGTTAAATACTTGTTTTCGTCTTCCGCTTTCGAGGTAAACTTAGCACCAAGGAAAACAGCCGCCATCGTAATTATTGAGTTGAAGAAGAAAGGAAAAGTATCAAGAATGAAATAATCTATGAAAACCATCTTAAAAACGGCAATACCGAGTAGCACGAGAGGAAAAATCTTCAGGACTTTTTCCTTTCTGCCGAGCGAAAGAATAGCTGTGCCCTCAATAGCCCAGGCACAAGTCGACCAGTTTGTTTTAAAGAAGACCGGAATCGCGACTGTGAGAAAGAAAATCGATAAGCTCATAAAAGACCAGGCAAGCTCAAGTATATTTTTTTTCTCAGACCGTGATCCCTCGTAATAATAAAAAGCCGATAGAGCCAATGCAAGGGTTCCGGCAAGATATGGATTTATTTTATAGGTCACAAACCACAGAACAAAATAATAAAGGAAAGGATTAAGAAAGAGAATAACGTAGGATTCTGCATTTTCTTTTCTTGGGATATAAAAGAAAAGAGCAAAAAATACCGTAGAAAAAGTTAAAAACACCCAGGGGTAACCACTTTCAGAGGAGTATTTAATTGTAGTAAGAAGCATCATTGCTGTTAGAGAAAATGTAAGGATATTCAGCCATTTCCATTCCTTAATCTTCGTTACCGTGAGAATCCATCCGTTTATTAGGGCGAGGTACACGAAAAGTATAGTAAGCGCCAGTGGTGTAATCTCACCCCCTCTAAAAACAAAGGGAGTAAGAAATGCGCCTATAACGGCAACAAAGGAAATAACGCTGGAATCATACCTGAGCGACAATAAAACACCTAAAACTGTAACAAGCAGCATAAGAAGGAAAGCGATAGCAGGAGAAAATAATTCGTAGAAAGCAGAACCGGCATAAAACGAGAAGTAGAGGATTACGATCCCGCAGCTTGAAATTCCTAACGCATAGTTCTCGTATTTTTTTATCAGTTTTTCACCCAGATAAAGTAAGCCTATCCCTATAAGCCAACCTATAAATATTCTAACCCATGGACCAATAATCGGCAAAGCGTATTTAAGAAACAAACCAACACCTATGGCAAGTGCGAAAATTCCTGTTATGTGTAAAACATTAATCCAGAGTCTTTCCTGGTCAGCCGGAGTAACAGCTGTGTCTTTTATTCTAGTTGGCTCTTTGGTTTTAGATGGCCCTTTGGGCCTTTCATAAACATAAGATTTCTTCTCCTCCTCAACTTTTTCCGCTTCCTCACGAATCAGATGCGCAAATTCTTGCTTTTCCTGAGGAGGTTCTTCCGTCGGCTTTTTTTCTTCTTCGCCGCTTTCGAAGAACTCTTCAATTCCTTCTTCAGACTCCTTTTCTTCTTTAAGGAGTTTTTCGATTGAGCTTAGTCTGTGATCAAGACGTTTTAATCTTTTTAATATTTCTTCTACAGAATCATCTTTATGATCCATACCCCCCCCGCTTTCGGTATATTATATCATAAGAAATTTTAAATCATAAGTCAAGGGTGTTATTTTAAACCCCACCTCCCAAATTTTTACCACAGAGAGCACAGAGAAAGGAGAAAACACAGAGCCCACAGAGATTTTTATTTGTCGTCTTACTAAACCCAAAATCCCAAATCCTGAATCACCAAAAAAATATCCAACGATTCGACTACTTAACACCAATTTAAAGAATCTAAAAAAACCCCTTGACAAATTTCGGAAAATGATTATATTGCTTTATATGACAAAGTACTTTGTATATTAGAAGACAATGATTAAGGGGGATGAAAAATGAAAGTATTAAGAAGAAAGTTTAATAGTTGTAAAGTTAAAGCCTTTGTTTTTGCGATTCTTTTATTTGTGATATTTTCCGGGTGTGCGGTGCCCTTTGAGACGGCGCAAACTTTAGAAAGAGGTCAGGGAGAGCTTTTGCTTGGGTACAGCTCAATAGCGAATCTTACTTTCAAGGGTAGGTTTGGAATTACGGGTAATACCGACCTGGGTTTTGGTATCGATCTGCCGTTAGTCAATACGTATTTATCGGCAAAGCAAAAACTCTTTTCCTCCGGAGGCAATCCGACTTTTGAACTTTTTCTCTCGGGAGCGTATGGGCTTGTCACAGACACAGATATACCCTATTATCATTGTACTTTGTTGGTGGGGATTAACAATGAAAGCATGGGATGTGTGACTTTTGGCCTGGGGATATTGCAGGATCCTCGTTATACGTTTAACCTTTTTGGGTCTCCTCTTTATTCTAGAGAAACTTACTATCATGCTCTTTTTGGTGTGAGCAGAGATAAGGTTGTTACTCAATTTCAGATTATTTACGACCCGCATGACACGCAAGAAAAGATAAAAATAAGTGTTGGTATTGGCATTAGAAGTATACAATTTCTGGAATAGCGATAGGAAAGAAACTTAAACATTTTAATCCGCAGCTTCTTTGATTCCGGCTAATACTAATTTAGTGATATCTTAATATCGTTTTAGTAGTTCTTCTCATATTCTAAGAATCTTCCGAATAGAGCTTGCATTTTTACCGTAAATAGCTTATTTATAAGGTATAAAAAGAAAAGGAGTTTTTTATAAATGAGTAAAAGGCAGAAAAGATATCTTTTTATCTGCGATTTCGATAAAACTTTAAGTTTCGATGATTCCGGTGTTATTTTAAGTGAAAAAATAGGAATCGATGAAGACACTTTCGAGCAGAAACTTGTTAAAGTAAGAGAAAGGAACATAGTTCAGTTGGGCGGAGAACTTGCCCAACTGATTGTCACCGATCCGGATTACAAGGGAAAAGTGACAAAGAAACTCTTCAAAAAAGTCGCTAAAGATATAAAACTAAAAAAGGATGTCTCCAAATTAATGAAAGTTCTCGATAAGGGTATAGGCGAAAATAAATTTTACTGTTATGTTATATCCGCATGTCCGGTTGAGATTATAAGAACTGCTTTGAAAGGTATCCTGCCTCCCGAGAATATCATCGGGACTACGTTTATATACGATAATAAGGGTGTAGTTCAAAGTATAGAAAGAACCGGTGCGGGTCAAGGCAAAGTCACCAACGTGGATAGTTTGCGAGAAAAAAACAAGATTCCGCGTGACAGGATAATATATGTGGGGGACGGTTCATCCGATTTACATGTAATGTTGCACGTTAATGCCTATGGCGGGTATCCGATAGCTGTTTCATCTTCTCCGTATCTCGGTCATATTTCAAAAAGGACCGTACTCTCCGACAGTGCGCTTAGTATACTTACTCCCATTCTGGAAGATATGTTGGGTTATAAAGAGACACAGATAAAGAAGTTTTTTATAGATATTGGACACACGATTTCAGAGTGGAGCAGGGTGAAAACCGACTGGATAGCGCTGGAATGATTAGATATTACTTTTTCGCAACTTTAACGATATTTTTCCCTGATGTTTTTGCTTCATACATAGCGGAATCGGCAGCATGTATAACTTCAATTGAAGAAGTCCCGTTTTTCGGATAACTGGAAATTCCTATACTAACACTTATGATCCCGTTAGGCTGACTCTTGTCTGCACCC
>CAYRCN010000167.1:0-4259 GCA_964422805.1 uncultured bacterium
GGCGTTTTGAACTGTATGAAAAAGAAGACGCAAGAGAAATATTAAAAGAAATCGAAGAAAAAAAATAATTTAGCTAACCACAAAGACCACAAGGAAGGAAAGAATCCAGAAGCCTGAAGCCAGGAGCCAGAATCCACACCCAACACCCAATAATCAGCCACGGATTCACACGGATAAACACAGATATTTTTATTGTTTTTAACTAAAACCTAAAACCCAAGACCTAAGACCTATTCTTCATCCAGAGTACCCAATCGAGGAATAAGAGTAAAAGTAAAGAAATAATGAAGAACCAATTGTGACGCAGATTTATCCATATTTCTTTTTCTTTAGATTCCAAATTTTCTTTTCTAAAGTCTCTGTACCATTTTCCGCCTTTGCTCACCTCGGCAATACCTTTAAGCATTAGCGTGTCTATTCCCATTCTATCGATGGTTCCTCTTACAATCAAAACGGAATCTTCGATACTATGTGACGGTAAGTCGATTTTAAAATTATGTAAACCTGCGTTTGGTTTTTTTACTATTATAGAATCGCCCACAATCGGTATTTTTTTCTCGTCCCAAAAGAATGCATTAAGAGGTTTCTTATTTTTATCGAATCTTACGATGAAATCTTCTCCTTCGGATAATTTATTAGAATAAAATATGGGTATTTCTTCTGGTATTAATTCATGTAGGATTTTATCCATTAGCTCTTTGAAAAAGTTACCCGGATATAGTTGTTCCGCTCCGAGAGCGAGTTTCCATAATTCAAGATATGTAAATTGGATAACTGTTCCTTTCCCCAAAGGCATCATGTATCCTACTTTTTCTTCCATAATTTCAAGCGTTCTTGCATTTCTTCTTATTCCAGCGGCTTTTAAATAGTAGCTTTCGGGGAGTTTACCGGAATATTTACTTAAAACAGGGGCAATTACTGGTAAGAAATCCAGGTCTTCCGAAACGGAACCGGCAACAATTATCTTTCCTCCTTTTTTCAAATAATTGTCAATGTTCTCTCGATAATTTACCGGGTCGCTTAAAAAACAGATAATATCAGAGCTCCAGAGGTTTTCATTGATAGTATCTTCTTTTTCATTTCTGTAGACACTCCACCCTTTATCTTCGAAATAACGTTTAATGAATTTATGATTCCAGGTGGGAGTCTTACTTATAATGTGAAGCCTTCTTTTTTTCTTGACATCGAGTGACCAGTTAATCTTGTCCACAGTGTCGTTTTCGATTAGTAGGCTAAATTGTATGTTTTTTCTTCCGGCGGAAGGTAGAGAAGAGAAGTCAAATATACCTTCTTTCTTGATATCTATTTTCCTGACCTCGCTTTCATAATGTATCTCAAGCGTAGCTGTGTTGGGGGCTTTGTAATGTACGGTGATTTTGGCAGAGTCACCCTCTTCGACCGAATTGGGTCCATAAACTGAAATAAACCCTTTGTTAGTTTCTTCCGCTCGTTCGGGAACTATAAAATATACTGGAATGCCGATTTCACTTGCTGCTTCGATTGGATTTTTACCTTTGGTATTGGAGCCATCAGAGTATAAAACTATGAAGCTTGCGTTCGGGTTTGTTTTGACCGCGATAAGTAGTGCCTCTCCGATATCTGTTCCTTTTTTACCTGCCCCGAAGTAAAATTTTTTTAGGGAGAAAGCCGATTTAGCTTCTATCCTTTTTTTTTGTTTTATTGATTCGCTCTGATCGATTAGTAAAATTCCGTAAGGAGAAACTTTTTTCTTGAAATAGAAAATGGGATGAAAAATCATCAGGACAATTAGACCCAGGATGATCCACTGCGTTATTCGAATTTTCATTCTATGATAGCGCTTTCGGGAAAGAGTTTCTGTATTCTTTTTGTCTGATAGGAGTCAAGTGAGGCTACGAAACCCTCTATTAAATATTTTTCCCATACTTTATGAACTTTAGTGTTTTCTAATTCTTTGAGTTCCTTAAGCCAGTTTTCGAGAGTGTTTTTTTCTATTCCCATAGAATAAGTCAGAATTAGGAATCGGCTTCTGTTCTTTTCATGAGTTAGAGCCGTAAGCCAGTTTGAAACATCCTGTACAGCTTTCTTAATTTCACTGCTCTTGGGACTAACAAAAATCTTGCTAATTTTATCTTTTGACACATAAATAAGGAAAGGAGAAGGTGCTGTTTCCGGCGAGAATTTGACCTTGAGATTTCTGTTATTCATAAGCCTTAGGAAAACAAGGAAAGCGCAAAAATCTTCTGAGAATGGAGAAGGAGAAATGTTTGCTATAAAGTTTTCTCTTCCCGGGTAAATATGTTTACCTATAACCCTTTTTAATTTATAATATGAATTAGAATTTGAAATCATTGAATCGGGAACCATGTTAACTATGTCGATTATTTCGTTTTCATTTATTCTTCCCGTAATACCCAGGGTTATATTAATAACAGGTGAAGAATTACCGTTTACATCATTGAGTGCTAAACGAAGTAAATTTGTGGGGCCGTTTTCATTGGTGTTATAGAAAACCCTATCCTGGGAAAGCAGTTTTACAAATCGGTCAAGTTTACTAAGAGAATCTATATCTTTTAAGTAAAAATAATTATAGCCGCTTCTTTCAAAAAAACTTCTTTCGTTCTGGTTTATTTTTGCTGATGGGCTTAATTCAATACCTACTGAAATTTGTTTAGTTTTACATTTTTCGTCCTTCAGGATTTGAATGCCCGAGGGTAAAAGTAATTCAGATATCGATAAGAAGAAGAGAATTATTCCCATTCAATAGTTGCCGGAGGTTTGGAACTGATATCGTATACCACTCTGTTGACTCCGGAAACTTCATTCAATATACGACAGGAAATTTTCGCAAGATCCTCTTTTTTGAAAGGAAACCAATCCGCAGTCATACCATCCTCACTTATAACGGCTCGGAGTCCAATAACATTTGAATATGTTCGAGTGTCTCCCATAACGCCTACGGTCTTAACAGGTATGAAAATTGCGAATGCTTGCCAGATTGAATCGTAAAGATTAAGTTCCTTTAGAGTATTGATGAAGATGTAATCCGCTTCTTTCAAAATATCTACGCATTCTTTTGTAACTTCCCCGAGAATTCTTACTGCGAGACCGGGTCCGGGGAAAGGATGCCGCCTGTAAATTTTCTCCGGAATATTTAATAATTTTGCGATTTCTCTGACTTCGTCTTTGAAGAAATCTTTTAATGGTTCGATTAATTTGAGTTTAAGGTCGTCTGGAATGCCTCCGACATTATGATGGGTTTTTATTGTATGCGAAGGTCCTACATCTTGTGTGCTCTCGATTCTATCCGGGTACAAAGTTCCCTGAATAAGGTATTCCGCCCCTATTTCACTGGCTTCTTTTTCGAAAACTCGAATGAATTCCCTGCCGATAATTATTCTTTTTTCTTCGGGGTCGGTTATGCCTTTTAGCGCGTTTAAGAAGCGTTCTTGAGAGTTTATAATTTTTACTCCTAGTTTAAGTTTTTTAGATGTTTCCTCTATTTCTTGGGCTTCTCCTTTTCTCATGAGACCTGTATCCACAAAAATTGGTATAAAATTACTTTTTAGAATTTTTTTTGCGAGAACGGCGGATACTGTAGAGTCGACTCCTCCGCTGTATGCTAAAACAACCTTTCCTTTATCCCTGTATTTACTATTTATTTCATTTTGTGCGATTTCTAAAAAGGAAGAAGCAGTCCAATCTCCTTTTACCTTGCATATCGAATAAAGGAAATTCTTTAAGATTTTTTTTCCTTCCGGTGTATGGGTTACTTCCGGATGAAATTGGAGTCCGTAAATGTTTCCATTTTTTATACCGGCGAATTCCGAGTTACGTGTTTTACCGATAACTTCAAAACCGGGAGGTAATTTTGTTAGTTTATCACCGTGGCTCATCCAGACTGTAGTTTTTTTTGAAACCCCCTTAAAAAGAGCATCGCTAACTGTATGGAAATCCGCGTTGCCGTATTCTCTTTTTTTAGAAGGCAAGACATCTCCTCCGAAGGTTTTTCCTAGAAGTTGTAAACCGTAACATATACCGAGAACAGGAATGCCTAATTCAAATATACCTTTATCTACTATAGGGGCATTATCTTCTATTACGCTCCAGGGACTTCCGGATAGGATTATTCCCTTAACGTCTGCTAAAGCTTTTGGCGGAGTTTTTGGTGAGAAGATGAGAGCACGGGTTTTTAGTTCTCTGATCCTTCTTGCAATAAGATGAGTATACTGGGAACCAAAATCTAATATTGCGACTTTTTCACTCATTTAGACCTTTTA
>CAYRCN010000168.1:0-4177 GCA_964422805.1 uncultured bacterium
GTACGGAATTCTCACTTTTTAGTATTTTTAAAAGGTCGTAATTATACTCTCTTAAGTTCCCCATAATTACATTATAACCGGTACATGGGTAAACATTTCCTACGGGATCTATAAAACAGGATATCTGCCCTGACTTACAATTAAAAGGACTCCGATCGTTCATCAAGAAACTTTTTATATTTTTCATATACGTATATTCTAATAAAGATATCGGGTTAAATAATTTAAATCCTTTTTTCTTAATAAAATCGTCCACAAGATGGGTAATCTTTTTTTTATCAAAATACAGAGGTTCATTCGAGTATAGGTTTTCTGAATAATGATAAATATTTAAATGTATATCTGAATATTTTAAACCCGGGATATAATTTTTTAATTCTTCTATGAAATTCTCGAAATGATTTATGTTAAATGGAGATAATGTACATCCTATATATACTTTGACATGTTTGTTTTTCTTCAGTTCCTTATAAGTTTCTATAGCGTTGTCGAAAGAATTATTGTTGCCTTTTATTTCGTTGTGTATATCTCTTTTCCCGTCGAGGCTTACAGTTATCACTAAATTGTTAAATCCTAAAGATGTTATTTCTTCGGTGACGCCTGCGATTCTCTCAGTTAAAAAACCGTTGGTCGGATAATGTAACATAACTAAATTGCTGACGTTGTTTTTTATGCTTTTTGTTATATCTAATAAATCTTTTCTTAGAAAAATTTCTCCTCCGGTTATGTCTATCCAATTAAAAAAATTATTAACCTTAAAAAATCCGTCTATTTCTTCAGAAGATAATTCACCCTCCGGCTTTTTTTTCCAGATATGACATGTTTTACACTTTAGATTACACTTATTGGTAATGGCAAAGGTTAGTTTATATGGATGTTTTAATTTGCCTGATGCGGATAATAATATATTTTTTGAAAGGACTGAATAGCTTTTTATTTTTTTTAATAAACTCATTTTTATTTCAATCCTGTTATTTGATATAATCCGTATTTGTGATCTTTATAATAGTACTCCTTTATTATATTATAATTGTATTTTTCTAAAATGTTCGCTGTGAATTGTCTCTGTAGATCACTGTAAGGCACATCAGACCAGTAGTTGTAATGAACATATACGCCTCCTTTAAAGAGATAAAGATGGCGTTCTACTACTCCGGGGTTATAAGTTTCGCTTGAGGTCTGTATAGCGCTTTTTTTATTTATTAAGAACATATTTGGATTATGAGTATAAATTATGGAATTGGGTGGGAGTAATTGTGCGAACTCCATCGCGTATTTCCTATCAATTCTGCACAACTCGCTTTCACCCCTCGTTTTTGACCTTATAAAAGGTAAAAACCAGGTAAAGCTAAGTATAATGAGAAGTATTGAAATTATTCTAATTGGTTTTATTTTCTTTTCTAACGACGCTCCAATAAAGGAAACGCCCACTCCAACGAATATTGCCAGCGGAACATAAGATAATAAAGAAAAGCGGATACTCAGACCATCGCTGAATCGATAACTACCCGCGTAGAAGAATAAAAATGCACCCCAGAAAGTTAAAAACCAGCCCAGCAGTAATATTTTATCTCGCGTATTTCCTTTATTATAAAAGGAGAAGCCTATGACCGCAAATATTGAAAATATTATCGGAAATTCTTTATTGCTAAAATAAAACCATAAATTGGTGGCGAAATTATAGGGTAAATAAGACAGGGAAACCTTTGCTCCCTCTGCTCCCCAGCTCTGTCCTTTGACCGAGTATAAGTGAAGTATAATAGCCGTCGACAGGAATAATAGAAGAATGCCGAAAGTATAAAACTTTTTTTCTTTGAATATACCCGGGTTCTTAATCAAATATATTGACCCGACCAAAACAACCACTAAAAAACTCTCAGTTCTGAAATTTAAAGAAAAAGCAAGGGAAGTTACTACAAATAAAAGATTAATGGTTTTTTTATCCCTTATATATATTAGCGTAGCCAGTACAGCTAAACCTGTAAAGAAAGCCGTCGATGGTTCCACAGCACAGGTGTTGAACCACTGAAGATTAACTGGAATAAGTATATATGATAAACAGGCTATGAAACTCGCAAATATATCTTTAAAAAGTAAAAAAGAAATTAAAAATACAATAATCACCATCAGTCCGAAAAGAATGTTGTTTAAAAGAAAGGTAAATAACTCATTTGTGCCGAATGTTCTGAATATAACACTTATTAAATAAGGATAACCCGGAGGTTGTTTGTTATATTCCTCGGCTATAACTCTTAATTCGTTGTTTTCATAATAACCTTCA
The DNA here is from genome assembly GCA_964422805.1 of uncultured bacterium. Taxonomy (GTDB): domain Bacteria; phylum Hydrothermota; class UBA3072; order UBA3072; family UBA3072; genus JAFGHJ01. The sequence goes on from CAYRCN010000168.1 coordinate 2,282, forward strand.
TTACACATAACAGCCTTTTTATGATGTGCTATGTTCTGAGCAATACTGTTATAAATATCTTCGTCATAAAATATCCTGTGAGTTCTCGGAGCTATAAACGCCGTAGCACATACCCCCAGTACAGAAAGGAATAATAAAAGGAATAAATACTTGTTTTCGATTTCCGAGAATATTTTTTTAATGTGTTTAAAACTAAATATAAAGGCAATAATTAAAAGGAAGAAGTTGAGCTCGAGCAGATATACATAATATGTGGATAAAAATGACTGGAGTTTATTCGCTAACATCTTTGATTAATATATTCACAATTAGCCTAAGTTTTACTGAGTAAGTAATTTTCTAATACCAGGTATTTTGCTTTAGTTCTCGAAAAGGTATTCAGAGCGTCTTCCGGAGAACAAACAAGAGGCTCGCCGTGTAAATTAAAACTAGTATTGAGCAGAATCCCTGTACCTGATAATTTTTTGTATTCTGATAATAATCTGGCATATCTGGAAGTATTATCTTTTATTATCTGAGGTCTGCAGGAACCGTCAATATTAATTACACCTTTCACTAATTTTTGTTTATCTTTTTTTACCATATAACCCATTGTCATAAACTCATTGGGCGTACCTTTTAAATCTTCTAAAATTTCCTTTGCGTCATCTAAAAGCATTGTCGGACAGAAGGGTTGATACCATACCCTTTTCTTTTGTACGAGATTCAATTCGTTTTTTATTTCTTCGGAGTAAGGTGGAGCAAGTATACTTCTGTTTCCAAGTGCTCTCGGTCCATATTCCATTCTTCCCTGGAACCATAATACAATGTTTCCTTCAGATATAATTTTTGCTACTTCTTTTTCAATTTCATTTACATATTTATATTTTATATCTTTCAGTTCGTTTCTATCCAAGATTGTTTTTATATAATCATTCGAAAATTGAGGCCCAAAGTATACGTCTTTAAAATCGTATTTAGAGATACCGTTCAGTTTATAATTGGCAACCATAGCGCTACCCATCGCAAGGCCGCCATCGCCCATGTGAGGAAATACGTAGACATCTTCTACTTCGGGTAAGTTCTTAATGAGCATGTTTACTTTTATATTTGAGCAGGTTCCTCCGGCTAAACATACTTTATTTAGCCTTGTTTCTTTAACGGCATTCCTGATCAACTCGGTAATTTTTATTTCCAATGTTCGTTGTGCCATATAAGCGAACTGTTCAGACGGAAATTTCCAGAAAATCTTTTTTAATTCTCTGGATGTTTTTAAAGAACTATATTTCGCTTTAACTTCCATTCCGTCGATTTTGAAAAAATCCAGAAGAGGATTCTCAAGGTCTTCTATTTTAAGAGCGTAATTAGCGAGTGCCATCACTTTACCTTCATCTTCTAATTCTCTCATATTCATTAGGTTGGTTACGTGTTCGAAAAATATACCGAAAGAATCTTTACCGGAAATAGTCTTTATTCTTTCTAATTTACCATTTTCGAATGTGTTTATAGTCCCCGATAAAGTATCTCCGATACCATCAATTGTAATGACTAATGCCTTTTCAAAACCACTGGTAAAAGCTGCGCTTGCAGCATGACATAAGTGATGATCATGAATCAATAGCTTAAAATTTTTAAAACCTGATTTTTTTAATTTTTTATTTATTATCGATTTACTTATGCTTTTTGATAACGGGTCTAATTGTAACTCGGTTGCCTTGTATTTAAAACCTCTTTTGAAGGAATCAAGACTGGAATATTCCTTTTTTCTTCTGCGTAGCAAATAGTAATTTTCTTTCAGTAAAGGAAATATCCTCCAGAGCGTTTTGGCAAATTCTGAAGTAGAAAACGCTATAATTTCTATATCTTCTTTTTTAAGACCTAAATAATTTAAAGCATATTCTATTGAGTTTTTCGGGA
>CAYRCN010000169.1:0-4165 GCA_964422805.1 uncultured bacterium
TCAAATGTTTCAAGTTAATTTCAGGCAAATCCTGGACTTTGATACTTATATCTTTTTTAACAATAACTTTTTTTCTCTTTCCCGATCTGAATTTTCCTGCTATCATTTTAAATGAATCGACATAAGAAGAAGCCACTTCGTCCCAAATCATTTTTCTTCCATATTTATAAGCCTTTCTTCTTATTTTGTCTCTCTTTATTTCATTTCCTAATAGATCTTTAATAGCTTTTGCCATTGCCTTTACATCTTCAAAAGGAACTATAACTCCACGGTCTTTATCAAGAAGCTCCAGTGCATGCCAGTAAGGTGTTGATATAATTGCTTTTCCGCAGGCAACTGCATAGGATAGCGTACCCGAAGAGATTTGTTGTTCTGAAAGATATGGGGTTACATATAAATCAGTCATTACCAGATATTTAATCAACTCATCAAGAGTGACAAAACGATTGTGAAAAACCACATTTTTCTCGATATGATTTTTGTTTATAATATTTTTCAATGAAAATCTGTATTCTTCGCCAAAATGCTTTTTTATATTTGGGTGGGTTTCTCCTAATATTATATAAATGACTTCAGGAAATTTTTTCACAACGTCAGCCAAAGAATTAATAACAACTTCCAATCCTTTGTTTGGACTTAATAATCCGTAAGTCAAAATCAAAAGATGTCCTTCCATATGAAATTCTTCTTTGTAATACGAAGGATCTATAAAAGGCACATCAGGTGCTCCATGGTGTATTTTCTTTATTTTAGATTTAGGAACTCCATAAATTTCAGAAAGCAACTCAAACCCTTTATCCGCCAACACAACAACTTCTGTTGAAAGCTTGCATATCTCTGCTAGAACCCGCTTTTGGTTTTCCGATGGGTCTATCAATATAGTATGTAAAGTTGTAATTACAGGTTTTTTTAAATTTTCCAGGAGAGATAAGACATATTTCCCGTCAGGACCTCCATAAATTCCAAATTCATGCTGAACCGAAACAACTTCAACATCAGATATATTAATAAATTCGGCTGCTCTCAGATAATCGGTTTTATTCTGGACCTGGATTTCGAAAGACACTTCGTTGCCGTAATTGTATTTGCTTTCCGAATCTGTTAAAGCAACTATTTCTATCTTGTTGTTTTTCTTTAACTCAAAATCGTATAAAGCGGAAATTGCTCTAGCCAGATTATTTGTAAACGTTGCTATCCCGCATTCCCTTGGGAGAAAAGTTGATACAAAGGCAACATGCGCTTGCTTTTTTTTATTTTTATATTTATTCAATTAATTTAAATCTCCTAATGCTTCTGAATTTTAAAAACAGTAAAATAACGTATAAATCACACGAAGTCTCAATAAAAACGATTTTCCCGATAGCGATTTTTTCTGTATACATCTAAATTTTACAAACAATAGGAGAATAAGTCAAGGTATGAGTTTATTTTAGATTTTTTTGACCAGTCTTAAAAAAATTAAAGACATTGCGTTAGATTATTTTTTTATTATATTACCCTAGCTTTAATTCTTAAAATCAAACTTCAAATTAGGAGGCTAAAATTATGGTATCTTATAAGGAATTAGGATTTGTTAATACACGCGAAATGATGGGCAAAGCCCTGGGTGGCGGGTATGCGGTTCCTGCTTACAATTTTAATAATATGGAACAATTACAGGCAATAATTACTGCCTGCGTAGAGACACAGTCTCCCGTTATATTACAGATATCAAAAGGAGCAAGAAAATACGCTAATCAGACTCTATTAAGATATCTGGGGCAAGGTGCTATCGAAATGATGAAAGATATGGCAAAAGATAAAGGATTAAAAGAAATTCCTATAGCCTTGCATCTCGACCACGGAGATTCATACGAACTCTGTGTATCTTGCATCGAGTCCGGTTTTTCTTCTGTAATGATAGACGCGTCGAGCCTGCCATTTGATGAAAACGTAGAACTAACAAAAAAAGTCGTAAATTATGCTCATCAACACGATATAACAGTCGAAGGTGAACTTGGAGTTCTTGCCGGCATAGAAGAACATGTTGTGTCTGAAAAAACCCATTATACAAAACCTGAAGAAGTCGAAGAATTCGTGAAAAGAACAGGCGTTGATTCTCTTGCGATTTCAATCGGAACTTCTCATGGAGCAAATAAATTCAAACCGGAACAGTGCACAAAAAACGAAGAAGGAGTATTTATACCCCCACCCTTACGCTTCGACATTCTTGAAGAGGTAGAAAAAAGAATACCCGGATTCCAGATAGTTCTCCACGGTTCTTCTTCAGTACCACCCGAAGCGATAAAAACAATCAATGAAAATGGCGGGGCGTTAAAGGATTCTATCGGAATACCCGAAGAACAGCTGCAGAAAGCAGTTAAGTACAACGTATGCAAAGTTAATATCGATTCGGATGGTCGCCTCTGGATGACTGCAGCCGTAAGGAAACACCTTGTTGAACATCCGGAAGATTTCGACCCGAGGAAATATCTCGGACCCGCACGCGAAGCTTTAATAAACATGTATAAGCATAAGAACGAAAACGTCTTAAATTCTGCAGGCAAAGCTTAAATTAGATCGTATATCACTTAATTCATTAAGCCCCTATTGAAAAATCGGTAGGGGTTTTTTTATTGGAACTTCTTTTAAGGGAAGTAAGTCTGTTATAAAAAAGGAGTTATAATGTTTTTAGATAAAAAAACACTTATTGGTTTTTTGATATTAAATACCTTTATCTTTTCGTTTTTCGTGAAAGGAGAGAGTAAAAAAGGAGAAATAAAAATGGGAAAAGAAGTTTTGGAAAAAGCCGCTTTCGCGGGTGGCTGTTTCTGGTGTATAGAGTCAGCTTTCGACGAGTTAGAAGGTGTAAAAGAGGCTGTATCGGGTTATACGGGAGGGAAAACAAAGAATCCTACTTATGCAGAAGTCTGTACCGGTAAAACAGGGCACTTTGAAGCTGTGCAGGTAACCTTCGACAGTAATAAGATAACATATAAAGAGCTTGTCGAGATATTCTGGCAGCAGATAGACCCAACCGACCCAACCGGGCAATTCGCGGACAGGGGTTCTCAATACAAAACAGCGATATTTTATCATAATGAAGAACAGAAAAAAATAGCAGAAGAATCTAAAAAGAAACTAGAGAAATCAGGTAAATTCGATAAGCCAATAGTGACCGAAATAAAAGAAGCTTCGGAATTCTATCCCGCTGAAGATTATCATCAGAATTACTATAAAACATGTCCTTTAAGATATCAAAACTACAAGATCGGCTCGGGAAGAGAATCTTTTTTGAAGAGAGTCTGGAAGAAAGTTACTGATTGATAATAGCCATTAAGACACCAATGTTTAGGATTTTGGATTGGGGGGTAGGATTTAGCAACAAAAAAACTTTGTGGTCTTTGTGTACTTTGTGGTTCAACTTTTATGGGAATGGTGGGGTGAACTCTTGACATTTGTTTTTGCATTCTTAAAATTATAACAATATGAAAACCATAAAAGGGATGAAATTCGAAACCTTAATAAGCGAAAACGAAATAGCAACACGAGTAAAGGAATTAGTAAAGCAAATTGCGGAAGATAGTCACAATAAAGAAATATTTGTAATAGGTATTCTAAAAGGAAGTTTCGTATTTTTATCGGATTTATTACGGCTCTTTTATGTTCATAACATACACCCTTCTTTGGATTTTATTACTGTTGAATCTTATGGTTCCGGCAAAGTATCCTCCGGAAAACTAAAAATGTTAAGAGATATTACAACAGATATTGAGAATAAATGGGTTTTAATCGTAGACGATATTCTCGATACGGGCAGAACATTGGCTTTTGCAAAGGAATACTTTCAAAAGAAAAATCCGGCTTCAATAAAAACCTGTGTATTTCTTGATAAACCCGAAAGAAGAGTTAACAAATTCAAGGCAGATTATGTAGGGTTTGGAATTCCGGATAAATTCGTAGTAGGATACGGCATGGATTATGATAATCTCTTCCGCGAACTTCCTTACGTAGCGGTTCTTTTAGATGAAAAAGAAAACAATATTTGAACCACAGAGTACACAAAGAACACAAAGAAACAACAAATAATTATAACTTTTTGTTTAAAAAACCACCCACACCCACCAAAATAAATAGGAACAACAAATCACACAAATAACACGAATAAAAAATGTTCGGTTTTGTC
>CAYRCN010000170.1:0-4102 GCA_964422805.1 uncultured bacterium
TTTCTACTAAATTATCGCTTGAACCTCCGGCAAGGAAAAATGCTATGCCGATGAAGTTCCGCATATACAGATTTCTAAATATTCCATTATTACAAGGGTATGGATTTAATGCGTGGAAACCATTCCGGAAATCAAGATTCTCCATTGTCAGATAACTGGCTTTGAAAAAATTCTGCCTCAATATTTTCACTTTAGGCGGAAGCCCGTCATGAGTTCTGCAATAAACCGTATCAATCGGCGAATCTCTGTGTGCAGGGCCGTAACTTGAGGGGGTTAAATTGTTGAGGTATTGTGCAAGTGAATCAGGGTTGTCTAAATTAGATATATTATCGCTGTATTGCGTCATTTGAGACCATTCGCCATTAACATATTCGTAGCCGTGGGATGAGTAGCAGAAACCAATAGCAGGCGCGGCATAAATTGAATCATATCCTGCCCTCTTAGTCCAGACTAAGTTGCTGCAATCCATGATTATAATCGGTTTATTGCCTGTGCCATATGCGCCGATATAAAAATGATTCGAAGGCGTACCATTATATCCGGTCAACCATAATGGTTTTGAAAACTCACCGTAAAGTGTATCTCCACGTCTAAACAGTATTCGGTCACTTGTGGCAAAAGTTGTAGTAGCCACTTTATTCAATGTCTTCCAAGGTGTAGCAGTCGTAATTCCATTGTTAGTGTCATCACCAGTAGAAGATGAAACATAATAAGTCGTCGCATACATTTGAAAACTTATCAATATTAAAACAATAGCAATTAATAAAGTGTAGGGGTTATGGGATGATATTCGACATTCTGGCATTTGTCTCATTCTCCTTTAATATAATAATATACATTATCTGGAATTTTATTCAAGATTATTTTTATTGAAAAATTGAACCACAAAGCCTCACCACACCCAGAATTATATTTTGTTTCTTTAGTCAAATCCTGACCCCTAAATCCCAAATTCTAACTTTGCCACGAAACATACTGAAAACAGGAAAAATTTCTATAGATTAGGTTCTAAACAAATAAAATAAATTAAGGTGGTAAGGTGATGGGTTCTATGTGCTCTGTGGTAAAGATTCAGGGGTCGGGTTATGTTGACTCTGTGATCTCTGTGTTTTTGATAGGGGGGTGAGTTGTGGATAAACAAAAAGAAATCTCTGTGCCCTCTGTGGTTATTTTTCTTAGTAAAAGAATATATAATAAGTTATAAGAAGACCTAAAAAAACAAAAAAGAAGGAAGTTCCCAACTTGACGAACTTAACTTTGTCTCTCCAGAATTTATTTATAACGGAAGATCGCATGCCTTTGTAAGTTGCGATAAATACAATTAACAGAGGAATAATAAACGCTATATTGTAAAAAATTAAATATAATATAGCTCTAATCCGAAGTTCCGGAACTCTACTCACAAAAATCAGGGTGGGCAGATAAATTTGGCCGGTGCAAATAAATTCGCTTAAAGAGATAAAAAACCCGCTCACGACAGCCGCAATGAATAAGTTTCTCTTCCCGATTTTTTCTCTTATTACCGAATGAATCTTTTTCTTGATAAATCTTGGAAGTTGCAGCTTAACCTCTCCTACTTCGTTTCTTTTTAACTTAATATAATCATAAAAAGAAAGAACCCCAAACGATATAGAAAGCAACGCCACGACCCCGAGAATAGTCTTACCTATAATATTTGTGATTTTCAAATTACTGACGAATTTAATAAGCCCCAATCCGATTAAAAAATATACAAGGAATACGACAGCACTATAAGTAACTCCTATTAATAGTGTTTCTTCGTCTTTTTTGCCTACAGTAGATAGAAAAGCTATAAGAAAAATAATCGTTGCAAAAGCACATGGATTAACACCGTCTATTAAGCCCGCCAATAAAATGGTGAATACACCCATATTCTTAAATCTTTCTTTTATGCTTTCTTCTGATTTGTCTTTTAACTCAAATATTTCCGTCCAGGGTATTTCTGACCCTTTGTCTTTATATTCATAAAGGAATTCCTTTAGAGATTTTTTCTTTAAATCTTCGTCGGTAAAATAATTTTTCCCGATAAAAAACATAGGAGTGGTTAATCTCTTGTTCTCCGGAACATTAAAAAGTTCACAGAATGCTTCATTTATTTTTTTGTTTTCTCTACTGCCCATATCGTATTTCGTAATATCTAAATTCGAATAAGTTTCTTCTAAGAAAGAAATCTCGTAATTTATTCTTTCGCAAACTTTGCATTTGTTATCGTAGAAGTAAGCGGCTTCTATTCTCTCTCCCGAACCAAGAGGGGAAACGTTCTGGATTCTTAGTTCCGGGAAATCACATCCCGAGTCTTTATATTCTGCTATTCGCACTTCAAGCCATCTTCTTATTTCATCGGGTCCCCCGAGAATATATTTACCGATGACTATAATCGGTATATTGTTATTCAGGTCATTATATTCTTCTTCTATTGAGACCAAATGGTCGTAGTTTAAAGGGTCCGATATCTCAAAAGATTTTATTATTAAATTGTATTTTTCTATAAGGGGAGGTAGCATTTTTTCCTCGATAAGGGAACAGTCTTCGCAGTCTTTCGAATAAAAGAAATAAATGCATATTGGAGGAGTTTCCTCCGGAGTTTTTATATTTGCTTTTAATGTGAGTTGGACTTTACTGTTTTCGGGATCGTTTGTATGTATATATATAGTTTCGGTAACGCGGCCAATATAGTTTTTAGAGTTAAAGGTAACCTGTATTTTTCCACTACCACGGGGAGGAACTACTCTATTTGATATATTTAATTTTCCGCTTGCGCAGCCGCAAGAAGACCTGATTTCGTTTACTTTTAAGTCCTCATTGCCAACATTCCTGAAAAGGAAATCCCTCGTTCTACTTTCATTTTGTTCCATTGTACCAAAAACAGTCACCTTGCTTTTAAACTGTATACGAGGCTGGGCGTATAAACTCAGTAATGCCAGGTAAAATATTATAATTTTTTGTTTAAGCCCGATAACCATAACGATAATAGTATATTTTTATGCAGCTAAGTCAACCCCTTTTTTAATTTTCTTTAGGAGTAAAATTATAAGAGAAAAGTGTAGGCGTGTATTATTTATCAATGAGATTTTTTCCTTGAAATTCCTGTGCATAAAAACACTTTAAGTTTAAAATTACATCGTAAATTTATAAGTTTATGTCATCCATTTACTGACTAGAAAATAGGGAAAGAGGTCTCTTGATTTTGAAGTAAAAAACCTTAATTATAATTTAATAATTTCGTTACCTAACGGGTGAATTTTGAGTTTATGGAGAAATTAAGCGAATTTGTTTAGTCACTAAAGATAGGATTTGGCTTTGAGGATTAAGTTAGTAATCGCCTTGAGCCGAAATCCTAGATAGGGAGGTAAAAAGCTAAATGGTGTTGGGGGAGGAAGTTGTAAGGACGAAAGCAGTTACCAACAAAATCTCTATAGCGGATAAGAACAAATTTATTTGAATTACCCCTTCCTTTCGGTTATATAGGAGGGAATATCTTCGGAGGAAGGAAAAAGGAAGGAAGAAAGGAGGGGCAAGAAAAATAGTTTTATTTTTTAGTAACAATAAACAACAATTTAAGATAAAAATCTAAGGAGTGAAAAAAATATATGAATTTTAAACGTTTAATGATAGTTTTAGGAGCTATAGTTTTAGTGTCAGCTATGGCTCTTTCATGGGGCTGTCAAAATCAACCTACCGGTCCGGAAACCAAGATGGAAGCGGAAAATCCTCCGGAATCTAACAAAATGAGAGGATACTCATCGGGCAGCTGTACCGCCGGCAGTTTCAGAGTTACTTACAGCGGTGCGAATTTCGTTACAGGTTTAGGCTGGAGCTCCGGGTCATCTAGGTCTATAAGCTTCTCAGGCAGCGCCAGCGGCGCTAGTTGGGGCCCTGGTGTCTATGGGTGGATGACAGGCCCGCTCGTAGAATATTACATCGGGAAAAGCGGAGGTTCTAGCCGAGGCTCATATTCATGTAATGGGAGGTCATATACCTTACAAGTAACAAGGAGATATGGGCAACCTTCCATTCAAGGCACTGCAGATTTTGACCAGTACAATTGTAGCGGGAGTCGTAGTAGTCCCGTAGATATGGG
>CAYRCN010000171.1:0-4057 GCA_964422805.1 uncultured bacterium
TTCGTGCTGAGCGCCTCCTCGTCTCCAACGTATTCTTCTTCGAAATTATCGTTTATATTCTCTAAGAGAGGTATAAGATTCAAATTAGCGAACATATCAGAGGTTTTTTCCAGATCTTTTTCCTTCATAAGCATAAACCCATGCCGGGCAAAAAAATCTTTATCAATCTTATAATATACATCCTCCACATATTCTGTCAGTTTCTCAATCTGTGGAGCTATTTCATCGGCAAATTTCTTTATTTCTTTTTCCTTGCCCCGTACCACTACTATTGTATTGGTAGCACTACGGAATTCCTTTAAAACTCTGTCAAATTCCTCTGCCATGGGCTCATTCGCTGGCAACATATCTGACCAGCTCATTTCCATAGTAAATCTTTTCGTTTTATATAAATATGCTACCGACACCAAACAAACCGCCGCCACAAGAAAAAGACCGATTAAAATCTGCCAGGGATGAGTCATCGAAAAACGCCCCCAAGCCTTAAGTAATTTCTCCCTCATACTAAACCCCCTTTATTATAAATATTTATGCCACAAAGGCACCAAGGCACTAAGCATGTATGACTTATTTTCTTTACCATAAGTGATAATGTAAAAATTAAATATTAAAAAGTAAAAATACAGATCAAAGTTCAAAAATGAACCGAAAGGACAACAAAAGAAGAATCTGTTTAAACCCACATGCATCTGCATTCCTTCATTTTTAGTTTTTACATTTTCATTTGTCATTTTGCTTTTTGATTTTTGATATTTCATTTTATCAAAAGTATGCCCTTGCGCGTATCACCAAACCATTTCCGAGTTTACTGTTGTAAACTTTCCCTTCACTTCCCGCATAAACATTACCCATAATATTCAAATCCACATTCTCAAAAATACTGTAATTAATCGCCGGAACGACAGCGACACTACCATCAGATACACTAACAATAGACATGAGCTGTAAATTTATTAGATCGGTTATTGGATAATTGATCATTGCATACATCTGATCTTGAGCTATGGTCTTACTTTCCCCCAAATAAAATCTAAGCCAATCATTAATATTATAATCTTCGTACCTTGTTTTGCCTCTTTCGTTTCTATGATATTCAAGTAAAACGTAAAGACCGGATTCAAAGGTATAATCAGATCCAAGTAAAAACTCATAAAAATCATCCGAAGTTTCCATAAAATTATATGCCCCCTCACCCCAAACGCCCAAACCTAAAAGTTCCCCTACGAACTCAAATCCGGCAAGTCTTCTACGCTCGTTCGTTACGGAAGCGGAATAAAAATCAGTCAGCCTATCCTGAAATTCATAACCTGTCAGAACAAAATCAAAATGCCCCAAACCGACTTTCAAACGAATAAGTTTTCCCGAATTGGTCCAATCACTTTCTATCGGCGAATAAAGCAACATAACACTTGTTCTGTTCGAGAGCATAATGTCTAATCTTGCGCCGTTATGCCCTGTTTGTTCGTAGGTCGGATCCATTGCATCTTTTAAGTTAAAAACATCGACTGGATTCGAAAAATAGCCCGTACCAAGTGAAATCTGCTGCTTACCAAAAATGCATGCGATTCTCGAATTAGACATTCTAACATAAACATTATCGAGATATAAAGTGTCATTAAATGTATATCTGAAATACGAGCGCATTCCCGAAGGCACTTTATCAACTATTTCCGAAGATAAAAAATCAAGGATATTCCAGCTCTTTTTCCCAAAGTATAGATTATAAATTACATCGGCACCAAATTCTACGTTAGAAGCAGAGCTTTGCAAATCGAGGCGGAATTTATCCGAATTCATTTGATAGGAATCCCCACTCTGATAAAGGAGAATAAATTGCGGTTCGAAATACCCAAAAACATCAAGCTTCTCCGCATTAGCATTGGCCATTACTGGTAAGCTAAAAGCAACCCCAAAAACGCCTAATATTAAAAAAGAAGCTACGCTTCTCATTTTTTCATCCCCATTTCGGTAAAGAGGTTATCGGGTAAATCAACATTATAGGTCAATTCTTTGAATTCCATGGAGGTTTTCGTATTATCGAGTTTATTATACATGACCATTTTCATAGGAGTCGGTATTCCATCGATTGTTTTTACCTCGGTAAGAACGAGCTCTTTCTCCAGAAGGTCCGGGTCCTTTTCATGATAATAATCTATTACCAAGGGAACATAATTTGCTTTCTCGACCCAAACAACAAGACGGGAATAGCCAGCTTCAGAATTTTCTTTAGCTGTAAGCTCAAGCTTATAACATAATTTATTTTCTTTATTCTCTTCTCCAAGCAGATTAGAATTATAATCGTTTTCAAACTCGTTCGAAGAACCAAGATCCTCATAGGAAAAATCGCTCCCCTCTAATTTTTGTTTTTTTGCATGTGTTGCCAGCTTCCTGACTCTGTTAGACCCCGGAAAATACATCCAGATATCATCAGCGTTATTTAACATCAAAATTGCCTGATTTTTAACCCTCCCGGGTTCGAGATATTTCATCAAACTTTTTTCGCCACCGTTTTTAGAATATGCTTTATAAACAAATGTCCTTTTCTGCCCACCGGAAGTAGTTATCGTCATCTCCATTACCGCTTCCGATTGTTCAGGATTTAATGTTTCCGTCATCGTCTTAATGATTTCTTCGGCGGTAACTTTTCCCTCATCTTCCGCCATTACGCTAAAGCAAAAAAACAAAATAAAAATCGACAAAATCCGTCTTATCATATTCCCTCCCGCAGTCTTCTGTCGAAGACAGTTGATTAGTTAAATTGGTTTAATCGCAAAATAGTCTCACCCATACACCACCCCAATTTAAAAGATTTCTTATAAAATATTATTCCAGACATCATCATTTTCTATGATGCTGTATGTGAGTTTCGTCAAATGCATTAATAAACATTTCATCGAGGACTTCCTTGTCGACATTGAAAAATTTTGCCCATCGACTTCGATATATTATATAAAACATCATTGGAATCGAACCGGTAAAAAACTCTGTCATCCACATCTGGGTTATATCCTCATCAAGAGTCACACCTTTACTCCTTGCTTCATCCACCAATCCTACAAGTTCCCTACCTGCCTGCCTTTTTATTATTTCAAGAAAAGGATCTCTCTTACCCTTTATAGACTCCATGAGCATTATCTTTAAAAGCTCCTCATTTTCCATCATAAAACCAAGTAAAATCCGCATCATCTCGCCTACACGATCCATTGAATCAAAAACCTCCTTCGATTCTATCCTCGAAAAAAGCTTCTGAAATCGAACCAAACCCTCTTCCATAAAATTATCGAAAATTTTCGTGAGTAAATCATCTTTATTTTTAAAATAATAATAAATTAAAGCCTTATTCACTCTAGCTTTCGCGGCTATCTCATCAACAGTGGCGGCATCGAAACCCTTCTTCGCAAAAAGCGCTGTCGCAACTTTCATTATCTTCTTTCTCGCGTTTTCTTTCTTTCTGTCAGCCAATTTTACTCCTTAACTAACCGTTTAGTTAAATTAATTATAATGATTATTTTTAATTTGTCAAGAGGAATTCTTAATTCCTCCCGATTATTGACCACGGACTTGCGCAGATACACATTAATCAAAAAGATTTGTTTTAGTATCTAAAAAATATTTCTTTTCTTCCGTTACCAAACTACCAAAAAATAAGAAAGAGGCATCAAGCGATGCCTCTTTCTTATTTTAATCTACTCAACGTAATCTACTCGATTATCAACTGGAAAACCTCAGGCGAACCAGCATCATCATAATCGTCGTGGACCAAAACAAAATACTCTTTGTTCGCCTCAACCTCAAAATCAGCAGGTAATCTTTTCCATGCACTTGCTTCCTTCAATTCATTCGGATTATTCTCGTTTAAAACCATCAATTTAATTTCTGGTATGATATCATCAGAAAAACCTTTTGCCAAAAATTTGAGATTTCGATTATCAGTAGTCTTAATTTTATAGTAATCTCTGTCTTTTGACGGAAAAATAGCCAATGTAAGAGTATCCCCGCAATTTATGCTTTTAGCGTTCGTGAATTCATCATTCGGCTCATTTATATCCATTTCTTC
>CAYRCN010000172.1:0-4045 GCA_964422805.1 uncultured bacterium
TAGGAGTTCCTCATCCTCCGGGAACGCCCTTTTACGTTTTGATGGGAAGAGTTTTCGATATTCTTCTTCCTTTTAAAGAGGTTGCGAAGAGGATAAACTTTCTTTCGGTTCTCGCGGGTGCTGTAGCGGGCGGTTTTCTCTATCTCGTGATCCTTAAAGTATTAAATAGATTTAAGGAAAATAAAGTGAGTGAACTTCCTCTTGGCAATCATCTCATTGCTGTTTTTTCGTCTATCGGTGCCGGTTTGTGTTTCAGTGTTTGGGATAGCTCTGTAGAAGCGGAAGTGTATGCTGCTTCAATTCTGATACTTATGGTTGGTATATGGCTGATTCTTCAATGGGATGACAATAGAGGTAAAGTAGGAAACAATAATTTGCTTGTTTTGTTAGTTTACCTATTAGCTTTGTCTGTTGGTATTCATCTCCTGCCTTTACTCATATTGCCCGGAGCGTTGGTGTTTATACTTTTAGCAGACTGGAAAGTATTTAAGAATCCTAAACTTATAGCTGTAGCTCTGATACTTGCAGCAATAGGTGTTTCTACTTATTTATATTTAATAATAAGAGCGCAGGCAAATCCGGCTATAAACGAGTCGAATCCCACGACGTGGATAAAATTATGGGATGTAATATCAAGGAAACAATATGGTGAAATGGATTTATTACCCAGGCACACTTCCTGGGAAACCAATTTAGCTTTAATACCAGCATTTATTGAACAACTTAAAGTTTTCTTTAAATATTTCTCATGGCAATTTTTCCCATATCCAAGGGAAGCTACAAATACCTTACTTCGTTATGTTTCTATATTCGGAACATATTTTTATGTTTTATTTGGTTTTTGGGGCATGTTTGTCCATTTTAAGAAAGATAGGAAATCTTTTTATTTGGTCTTCATAGCTTTTGTTCTTTTGACTATAGGATTGGTGTTTTATTTAAACCATGAATTTTCGCCATCAGATCCTAACCCCGCCCATCAGCCAAGAGAACCCAGAGAAAGGGATTATTTCTGGAGTGCCGGTTTTTTCTTTTTTATGTTTTATGTGGCGCTTGCGTTATACTGGATATATGAGCAGTTCAAGAAAAATAAAATTATTTCCGTGTATTGCGTACTTTCTTTAAGTTTTATTATGGGGTTTGTTCCTTTAATTTCAAATATAAAAAGTCACGCAAACAGGAGAGAAAACTGGATTGCGCATGATTACGCGCATAATCTTCTTTCGAGCGCTTATGAGAATTCTGTGTTTTTTACCAATGGAGACAATGATACTTTTCCTCTTTGGTTTCTTCAGGAAGTTAAAGGATTTAGAAAATTTGATTCTTTGAAAAAGAAGGGTGTCAGGGTCGCTTGTTTTGCTCTCATGAATACAGAATGGTATATAAGACAGATGAAGGCAGATGGTATACCAATGGATTTTGATACACCTTTCAGAGGAACATATTTTGAGAGTGTCTACTTGAGAGAGAAAAGAAGTAAAGGCATAGAACAGGAATTTGAAGATTGGATTCTAGATAATTTGCCTTTTTTGAAAACCAATGATGGAAAGATAATAGAGCGTAAGGAAATAGCTACCCGTCTTATTATTCTTTGCTCTCAGGGTATAAAGCCGGCATACAACGACCTTATCATGAGGTCGGATTCTTTTGTTCTTAAATATATTAAAGATGATTTTAATCCTTCTGTAAACATCTATTTTTCCAGCACTGTATCTCCGAGTAATAAAGATTGGGTCCAGGATCATTTATTATTGGAGGGTCTCGCGTTTAGATTGGTGGGGAAAAAGGGTAAAAATATGATGGATGTTTCTCGTTTCTTAGATCTGTTCAAAAACGAATTAAAGTTCAATTCGGTTAGCAATCTCAATGTATATAAAGGACCAGCGGCCGGGAGAATAGTACGTAATTATATTTCCACTTTTTATCAGTTTGGGTTAAAGCTATTGGATGAAGCAATTTCTTCTAAAAAACCTCTGAATATAGCAAAGTATAATAAAGCTTTAAATGAAGATGAGAAAGAAAAACTAAAGAGTTCTGCTGTGTTGTTTAAGAAAGCTATAGATGTTACTGAAGATTATTCTTTGTTAATACCCATATTTAATGAGTTGAGAGTAGTTTATCTTGTTTTAGGGGAACCGGATAGTTTTATAGCTCTTGTTGATGAAATACCTGAAGATAAATTTTTGTATGAATTTCAGTTTTTCAAAGGACAGTTATTTCTGGATGAACTGATGTTTAATAAAGATATTACGGAAGAAGAAAAACAAATAATCGCACAGAAGGCAGAAAGTGAATTCAAGAAGATTCTGGATTCTTCAGAGAACAGAGAAAAAATAAATGCTTATATAGGATTGTTGGATTTATATGAGGCGATAGGAGAAAAAGACAAGAAGGATATTCTGACAGCAGAATTGATAAATTACCCCAAGATTTTCAGTAGCGTTTTTATGTACAATTACGATTACAAAAAAGATACCGCAATATCTATTTACCTATTAAAAAAATGGTTGGAGGCAAATTCTTATGATAAGAAAGCTAAATTACTGCTTGATTCTCTTGTTACTCATCTTTAAAATTAATGGTTGCAAAAGAGTCTCTCTTCCTCATTCGATAGGTGGTAGAGATGAGGTAATTCTTGTTGCCCCAGATGAATTTCAAGTAGATTCTTTTATTAATCAACTGGAGAAGGTTGAGTATTATCCAACGGAAGAGAACGTTTTTAATGTAGAAAGAGTTGATTTATCCGAGGTAGACCGTTATAAGCTATGGAGAAATGTCGTTATTGTTGGTAATTTTGGGGAAAGTTATATTAACGATTTGTTGGGAGAAGAGGCAAGAAAAGAACTTGAAAAAGGCGCACAGCTTTTTCTGGAGAAAGATCTGTGGGTACGTCTTCAAACTGCAATAATAATAACAGGTATGAATACGGAAGAAACTCAAAGCCTTCTTGATCGTTCAGCCGGGACCATTTATAGAGTCTTAAGAGAAGAAGAAATGGAAAGATTCTCGAAAATGGTTTATATGCAGGGGTACCAGGAAAAAGAAACAAAAAAAATGGAAGCGCTATTGGGAGCTTCGTTTAAGATTCCATTAGGTTACAGATTGGCGAAAGACGAAGATGGTTTTATGACTTATATTAGAAAGAATCCGGATAGGCTGGTTACTCTTTTGTATAGCGCAGACTCTATAAAAAATCCAATTAAGTTCCGTGACAGTCTTTTTTCTGAATATTTTAATGGCGATAAAGTTGTTGTTCATAGCATTTCTGTTCCCTCGGAGAATGGGGGAATCCGCTCTATTAAATTAACTTCATTGGATACCGTAAATTTTAAAGGTGTTAAGGCAATTCAAATTAAAGGAGTATGGGAAAATGACAAAGTAAAGGGAGGTCCAATGGGGGGTCCTTTTGTTAGTTACGTATTCCAAAAAGATGGAATATGGTATTTTCTTGACGGACACGTGTTTGCCCCCGGTAAAAAGAAATGGCCTTTCTTAGAAGAAGTGAATATAATACTTAATACATTTAAAAAGGAAAATTAAGTGGACGCTTTTGGGAAAAAGATAAAAAATAAAGTACATGAGACCATAATAGGACAGGATGAAATATTAGAATTGTTGCTGGTATCTGTTCTTTCAGAAGGACATTGCTTGATTGTGGGTGTACCTGGACTGGCTAAGACTCTTCTCGCAAGTACCTTAGCCGGGGCGCTTGGTTTGAGTTTCTCGCGGATACAATTTACCCCGGATTTGATGCCGACCGATATAACGGGAACCGAAATTATACAGGAACATAAAGAAAAAGGCAGGTTTTTTGATTTTGTGAAAGGACCGGTATTTGCAAATTTTGTCTTAGCCGATGAGATAAACAGGGCTCCTCCGCGAACGCAATCAGCGTTACTTGAAGCAATGCAGGAAAAAAAGGTTACTTATGGGAAGAAGGTTTATCCTATTGAATCTCCTTTTTTCGTTATAGCTACACAGAACCCTATTGAGCAGGAGGGAACTTATCCTCTTCCGGAGGCGCAGCTTGACCGTTTTATGCTATGCC
>CAYRCN010000173.1:0-4035 GCA_964422805.1 uncultured bacterium
GGGGAGTGGCTTTTAGGTTGGGAAACGCTTATTTTGAACGCGGACGTTACCAGGAGGCAGTTGATTTTTTAAGTAAGGCTAAAGAAGTTTTTAGTGATGATATCGAAATAAGAAAAAAGCTTGCCGAAAGTTACGGTGAGCTTGGACAATATGATAAAGCTATTGAAGAATACAAATCCATAATTAAAATAATCCCCAAGCATGTTTCCAGCAGGATACAAATTGGTAATGCTTATTTGAAAATTAAGCAGTATCAGAAAGCTGAAAGTTATTATAAAGAAGCTTTAAAATTGGAACCAGGCAATTTAAGTGTTTACTATCAGTTAATTAATCTTGAACTAACAAGAAAGAATCTTTCGGGCGTTAAGGCTTACATAAATAAAGGTTTTTCTATTGATCCCAATGATTACATTCTATGGGCTCTTCACGGTGATTACTATTATCGTTTGGGATTAAATTATATGCAGGAAAAGAAATGGAATCCGTCGATAGAGAGCTTTGAAGAAGCTGTAAAAATATGGAGAAAGACAATATCGAAAACAAGCGATCCTAAATGGATAGAGTTTGCCCAGAAAGGTATACGTAACGCACAGAAAGGTATAGAAGAAGCTAAGAAAGTAAGATGGTAATTTTCTTAAATTTTTAATTTCCGAGAGGGGTAAATTTTATGGGTAAATTTTTCCTTTGGCTTATTATTCTGTTTGTTTTAGGTTACTCTATTTATTTAAGTGTAAACTGGATTAAAATCCGTTTAGATTATTCCAGTTTGGAAAGTGAAGCGGAAAGGCTTTTTGGTCCTACTTCTGATTGTGCCTATGAGCAGGTTCCCGGACTGTTACTAAAAATGGCTGGAGAGAGAGATATACCTTTGAGACAAGATGGTGTAAAAGTATATGTTGATGAATGGGATGGTTATAGGGTTTTGCAGTTTGGATATGTAGATTCCATATTGATGTTTAATTTTAAGACTTTGTACTTTAGTTTTTCTTTTGTTGATACGGTTTTTTTTCATTCTAAGTAAATTTTGATGATTATAACTCTTTTTGTTTTTTTTCTGCCCGGAGAAGTCTCCGGGTCTTCTTTTTATGTCTTTGATACTTTTAAGGTTGGCGAGATTACTCTTGAAGGCGATATTGTTTTTTCAAAAAAAGCAATCAAGAACTTATTGCCGAAAAGAGGTACAAAATTCAGTGAAGAATTGTTAAAGGAAGGTATAGAAAAAATTATAATTTTCTATTTGAATAAAGGCTTCCCTTTTGTAACGGTTAAACCCGGTCGGTTTTCAATAGATTCTTCCTACCTTAGCTGGAAATTTCTAATTGAACCTGGTCATTTACAAAGGATAAGTAACGTTTTTTTAGAAGGTCTTTCTTATACAAGTTCTGATTTCTTGCAGAGAAAAATTTCGATTAAAAAGAATGATATTTATAATGAAAAAGAGATAAAAGAAGCTATTTCAAGGCTGGAAAAATTGGACTATATAGATGTTGATTCATTTACAGTGGTGCCGGCGTCTGATAACGGTTTTGTTAATGTAATTATTTATTTAAATGAGCAAACCGGAGGCGATTTTAAAGGAGCGATTTCTTATTCAAATAACGGAGGATTTAGCGGATTGATTGCTTTTAGTAATACAAATCTTTTTGGCAGGGGTAGGAATATCGAAATCGAGTTGGAAAAGGATAGGGATGAATACCAAACCGAATTATTTGAATATACGGAGCCTGATATACTGTCTTTGCCGGCAAATTTGAATTTTTCTTTGAATCATAAATATATTAAAGATAATTATAATTTGGTATCTTTTTCTTCGGGAGGTGAATATCTTTATCATGATGCTTCTTTTTTGCTACAGGCGGGCCTCGAGATTATTTCGAGTCAAGATATGAGTGAAAGTTATCCTTTTTTGGACGCTGGTTTTTCGTATAATTCAAAGCCATTCGACATTTTTTATAAAGAAAGGTTTCGCAAAGGTAAAGGATGGGATCTGGAAACTTCAGCCGACATATATTTTTTCGCACTAGTTCTTAAACTCGAGTATTTTAAACTTTCCTTTGAGGAAAGTAATTTGATTTTCTATCGATCGTTTAGAGGATATCCGGGGATGGTTGTTAAAGAAGGTGGGGTTGTTGGGCTTGAATTCAGAAGCAGATTTGGTGTTCTAACCGCATATCCTTTTGTGGATGCAAATTTTTTCCTGAACGAATGGAAATATTCTTACGGATTTGGCTTAAGTATTAAAAGATTTTGTTTGGAATATGCCGTACCTAAGGGTGTTTCGCTTTCTGAAGGAAGAATATATTTCCGTTTTGACGGAAAATGAAGAATTCACCGCAGAGGCGCAAAGAACGCAGAGAAAGCTGAGGAAATTTGTGTTATTTTTCCATCCCCAATAATAGAATACGGTAGGAGGGATTTCCTAATCCTGGTAAACTCACCGCAGGGGTGTAAAGGACGCAAAGAAATTTGATGCCTAATTTGAGTTTTTAATGAATAAAATTAAAATATATTTTGTGGTGGTGGTAGGGCTCTGCGATCTCTGCGTCTTTGCGGTGAGCCTTGTTATCTATTTCACCAGTTCGTATTCCCAGGAATTAGTGCCGCCGAAGTTTATTACATTTTCATAGCCCAATTCTATCAGTTTCTTCCTTGCTGTTTCTGCTCGTCCGCCGACTTTACAGTAAACAATTATTAGTTTATCCTTTGGGATTTCTTCCGAACGTTCCTGAATTTTTGTATAAGGTATATTTATTGCCGTTGGTATATATCCGGAATTGTATTCACTCTTGCTTCGTACATCTATGAGGACAAAGCCCTTATCCTTTTTATCTATAAGTTCTTTAAGTTCAGACGAACTTAATTTTTGTTCTTCTATGATATTTTCTATTTGTTTGGAAAATCCTTTGGGAGCACAGTTAAGTTGAGTCAGCATCAAAGCAATAAAAATTAAAACAGTAATTTTTTTTGTCATTGAACCTTCTATATTTTTCCTTCTCTCACCAATTCCGCAAACTTTTCAAAAGATCTATTGAAAGTTCTTTCGATATCATCAGGGAAAACACAAGCCGGAAGCTCCCTCATTCTTAGGTGATATTGAATACATAAACAACACCTTCCTTTTCTGGAACAGGGTTCATAAGAACAATTACAGTTTTCCAGATTTTTTTCAATGATACATTCCATCTTACCCCCTTAAATTAGCCACGGATTTACACTGATACACACGAATACCTATCACATTCAGTATTCTTTTCTCCGTATACTCTGTGTTTTTTCTTTTTTTTAACAAAATTAAATTCTCTGTGTTCTCTGTGGTAAATTTTTGTTCTTACTTTTCGTATCGTTTTCGGATTGATTCGCCGTGCGCGTGCAGCCCTTCTATTTCGGAAAGTTTTTCCGCAATCGGACCTATTCCTTTTAAACCATCCTCTGTTACTTTTAATGTAGTCTGAAGTTTTAGAAAGTCTTTGACGCTTAATCCCCCGGTGTATCTTGATGTTGTGTTCGTTGGAAGTGTATGATTCAATCCTGACGAGTAATCACCAAGAGCTTCAGCCGAATATTTTCCTATGAAGAGCGAACCGTAATTGTGAAGTTCTTTTGAGTACTCTTCCGACTCTCGAATATGAATCTCCAAATGCTCGGGACCTCTTTTGTTCGCCAGCTCGATTCCGTCTTTAATATCGTTCAACAGGATTATCAACCCTTGTTTATTAAGTGACAACTGAGCAATGGACTTAGTCTTTAATAGTTTAAGTTGTACTTGAATTTCATTTAAGACTAATTTTGCGAGTCGTTCGGAGGTTGTCGCCAGAATGGGTACTGCGTCTACATCGTGTTCAGCCTGCGAAAGCAGGTCCGCGGCCACTATTTTTGCTTCTGCTGTTTCATCTGCGATTATCATTATTTCTGTCTGTCCTGCTATGAAATCAATACCTGTATTGCCAAAAACTTCTTTTTTTGCGAATTGTACGTATTTGTTTCCGGGTCCGACAATCTTATCTACTTTTTTTACTGTTTCTGTTCCGTAAGCCA
>CAYRCN010000174.1:0-4033 GCA_964422805.1 uncultured bacterium
AGGAAATATGAAAACGTTAAAGTTTTACCGTGTCCGGGACCAAGCGCATGAACTGCTCCGTAGATAAATGTAATAAATATTATTAAAAAGAGAATTTTTGTCGATTTTGTTTCTTTTATTTTTTTAGTTAATTCAGCCAGATGTTTATTTAATGAGCGCTGGACTAGAGCTATTTTGCCGATAATTGTCTGAGCAAAACGCGGATACCGTAGCGTCTTTCTTCCTTCTTCTCTTTGGGAAGTTGTTTTTCCTTTCGATAGAAAAGGATTATCCTGTGCTATAACCGAATTAAGAACAAAAAACAAACTAATAAGAAAAAAGATTTTTCTCATTGTTTCATCCTAAAATTTATTTTTAAAGCTTCAGGTATTATCTGTCCGTAATAATAAGCATTTTTTTCGTCTTCAATAACTTCGTACCTAAGTTCTACTTTTGAGGTATCCTCAAAAGAATAAGGTTTTTGCGATGCCCAAAGTACCTGAACAAAGTAAGTCGGATCATAAACTGCTATTGTCGCTTCCTGATTTTCGCGGATGGCGGTTACTCCGCAAGGAATAAAAAACTTGTAAATCATTACTCCGCTGTCAATCTTAGCTTGAAAATCTTTGAATTCTTTTATTTTGAATCGCTGCCCATTTATGCTTATATCGGTAAAATAATTATGTTCTTTGAGATTGGAAAAAGCCCCTCTTACTATACCTTTGATTTCCTTTTCGTTAAATTTTCCATCTGCATCAAGGTCAAATTCCTGTATCATTGTACTGCTAAACATCTCATCGAAGAACCATTCATGCTTGAAACCTTTTAGACCCTTATCGTTGAAAACCACCGAGATTCTATTATCAATGAAGACGTGAGGATGAGCCAGCAATGAAAAAGTAGTGAAAGAGGTAATAATCATTAATGTATATACCATATAAAAATTACCTCAGGTTTGAAAAAGAAGAAATTTTTTTGGCAAGAGAGGCGCGATTCATTGTAAAGAGATGGATTCCGTCCACGCCGTGTTTTATCAAATCTTCTATCTGTTTTACGGCAAATTCTGCTCCGGCTTTTTCCATTTCTTCGTCATTATCTCTGTATTTTTCTATTATTGAAATCAGCTCGGATGGAACCGTGGCGCGGCTCAATTTTATCATTTTAGATAGAAGTTTTGCTTTAAAAACAGGCATAATACCAGCAGAAACGGGGACGTTAATCCCAATTTCACGTATCTTATCTAGGTATGTGTAAAAAAAGTCGTTTTTAAAGAACATCTGGGTTATTATAAAGGAAGCGCCTGATTGGATTTTTTTTGCCAAATTTTTGATGTCTCTTTCCAAAGAGTATGCCTCGGGGTGGCCTTCAGGGTAACCTGCTACTCCCAAGCAGAATTTGTCGGTAAGGGATTTTATGTGAGCTGCTAAATCACAAGCATATGAAAAATCGGAGGCAGTGGATTTGAAATTTCTACCCGTTGGTGTATCTCCGCGAAGAGCAAGTATATTTTCGATACCTTTTTGGCTTATTTTATCCAATATTATATCGATATGTTCTTTTTTTGTGTCAACACAGGTCAGATGCATAAGCGGTACCATTCCGTAGGTGTTTTTTATTTTGATTGCCATCTCTATAGTTCCGTCTTTCGTTTCTCCACCGGCTCCGTAAGTAACACTTATAAAATCAGGAGATATCGATTTTAAATCTTTTATAGTTTCCAATATACCATCTTTCTTTGCTCCCGGTTTGGGAGGAAAGACTTCACAGGAGAAAACAATTTTTTTATCGCGGTAAATATCGCTTATTTTCATATTAATTGACTCGTTTACCTGATTATATTAACAAAGTACAGATAGTCAAGGAGATATGTAATTTTTTTAACCACAGAGAACACAGAGAAAAAAGGAACGCACAAAGTACACAGAGACATAAAGACACAAAGAGAAGAAATATTTTTTGTTTTTTTAGTTAGTTTTTGAAATTTGATTTGTCATTTTGCTTTTTTATATTTGATTTTTAAATTTAAGCGTATTTACCTTACAGGCATATTTATGTTTAAGAAATACATTAGAAAGTTTATCGCGTTAGGTCTTTCAAAAAAGGAATAGGCTCTGATAAGGGGGTATCAGAGCCTAAAAGAGCGAGAGTGTTGTTAGGCTACAAGTTTCTAAATATAATTAATTGTCAACTCCAGAGTACCTTTTAAATCGGCAGGCAGCTTGAGATTTTTCAATTCTCTTTTTACCGACTTTTCAATGCATTCTTCGCATGCTTTTCCTTTATATGTTTTGTAGTTTTTGATTTCTATTTTTTTGATTATACCCGCGTCTATTTCGATTTGTATAGTTAAAGTTTCAAGATTCCAGTTCTTCAATATGACTTCAAAGCTCATCCCAAGTTCATCTGCTAGAGATTCTTCCAGCTTCTTAAGGTCCGTTTTCGGTCCTACGGTTGCCTTTCTAATATAGAAGTTTGGCTTTGTTTCCCTCTTGTCTTTAGAAATTTCTGACATATCCGTTTTTACTTGTGGGGCATATTCTGCTGCTTTCATCATAACGCCGCCGTAAGGGGCAAATCTTGATGCTGAAGTATAGTCTCCCACCGCATAATCGCTGACGCCCTGAGGGAGAGGCATGGGCTGTTTTACTGTAACCACTTCTCCCGTTTTGCGGATAATTTTATCTACCGCAACAAATGAGGTGTATTGAGTCATTAAGTGGTATTTAAGTCCGAGTTTTGTTACTTCATCTTTTACATCAGTTCCTACTTTACCGTAGTCGTCCAGTTTTGCGATTCTCTCTCTTGCCCACAGATATTTGATGGCAGAATTTTTTTCGTCTTCCATAGAATTTTTAACCTTTATTTCTTTTTTATAATTGCCATTTGCCGTTTTACCTGTTACGACAATATTTCCTGAGGCTTCTTTGTATTTGCCGAAAAGGATAAGAGGTCTTTCCGCGAAAAGATCAGGTATGCTGATTGGTTCGATATCATAAGCATCGAAGCCATTGAGGGTGGTTTTTATATCGGTAAGCAGAGGATGTTGAATGTAATTTAAAAATTTGGCGGCTTTTTCTTTAGCCTCTTCCTGATTGGTAACGATAAAAGGTTCGCCTTTTCCCGCGTGTGCCATTCCTTCGATGAGGTAGCGGTTTACCGACGAACCGATACCGAAAGCAAAGAAATTATTTTCACTGAGATTTTCCCGTATGTGGTCAAAAGCTTCTTTTTCTACCGAAATATATCCGTCGGTAGCAGTTACGATGATTCTTGACAGGCCTTCTTTTTTAGGCAGAGTTGATATTCTGTTTAGGGCGTCAAGTAATCTCGTTCCGCCGCCTCCTGTCTGGGACATAACCATTTCTATCGCCTTCTTTTTGTTTTCTTTTGTCGCGGATAGAGGTTTCTCCGATAGGACAGAGGAGCCTCCCGAAAAGAAAAGAATGTTAAAATAGTCCTTTTCTCTTAATCCTTCAACAATATCCTTTATGAGAGCTTTTGACACATCTAGTGGAAAACCGTGCATCGAACCGGAAACATCTATAACAAAAAGATATTCACGTGGAGGAATCATATCGATATTTATTCTGTCCGGTGGTTCAAGCATGAGAAGAAAAAAGTTTTCTTCCTCGCCTGGATACAGTAATAGACCGGTTTGTATTTTATTTCCTTTAAGCGAATATCTGAGAATAAAATCTCTATTGCCTCCATATTTTTCTTTTTTAGATAGGGTTATTGTTGCTTTGTCGTGTTCTTTGTTGATATCAACATTGTGCGTGGGCACTACAACCTTCGATATCGGAATTCCTGTTTTTAGGTTAACTTTTATATCGAATTTATAAGGGGGGAGTTCCTTTTCGTGAAGATAGGGAGTTGATGTCCAGTCTTCCTTTTCTTTTTGTTCTCCGGTGAATCTCGGACCTACAACCGTAGGGAACACATATTCATAAATCCCTTTTTCCGGAACAAGCATCTCTGTGTATTTAACGATTACTTTTACCTCATCTCCGGGCATGATATTGGCGACTTTCATCTGGAAAACGTTCGGGCGTTT
>CAYRCN010000175.1:0-4020 GCA_964422805.1 uncultured bacterium
TATTCTTCGTATAAATCTTTTCCCATTCCCACCCGCTGGATTCCCTGACCAGGGAAAAGTAGTGCTGTCTTCATGTAGTTAGACTTTCCTGTATAAGCGAATTGACTTTTAAATCGTAAAACTTATATCCTTTAATAATTGCGTTTTTGATGGCTTTTTCGTTGGATTTTCCATGGCAAATGACTGTAATACCGTTAATACCCAACAATATAGCTCCCCCGTACTCTTCATAATTTACTTTTTTTAACAAATTTTTAAATATAGGTTTCATAAAAAGACCGCCCATCGTTGCAATCAAATTTTTTGTCGTACCCTCTTTTATTTCAGAAAGTACAAAATCAACCATCGATTCTCCGAATTTTAAAACTGCATTACCTGTAAATCCGTCGCAAACTACTACATTCGCGTCGCCATTTAATATATCATATCCTTCCACATTACCTATAAAATTTATATTTGCCTCTGAAAGCATATTATGGGCTTCTTTTACGCTTTTTCCGCCTTTAGTATCTTCTTTTCCCATGGAAAGCAAGCCAACCGCAGGGTTACTCAAATTAAATACTTTTTCAAGATATAAGGAGCCCATTACTCCGAAATCCCTAAGATTTACTGGTTTTACTCCGGAATTTGCACCAACATCGAGTACAAGGACTTTACCTTTTTTTGTTGGAAAGAAAGTAGCCAGAGCAGGCCTATCCACACCTTCCAACCGGCCTAAAGAAAGTATTGAAAAAGCAACAGCAGCACCTGTATTACCGGCTGAAATTGTAACATCGGCATTACCATTTTTCTGAAGTTCTACTGCTTTCGCCAAAGAAGAATTCTTCTTTTTACGAAACGCCTCCAATGGAGGTTCACCAGCGCTTACGACTTGAGAAGTATCAACAATTGAGAATTTATCGGAAATTGGAAACTTTTTTATAAGCTCTTTGTTACCAACGAGTTTAATTTCGATTAGTTTTCCCAGCTCCTCATATGCAAGGTTTATCCCTTCAATAATTTTACGGGGAGCATAATCGCCCCCCATAACGTCTATTGCAATTTTCATTTAAGCTTCTTGTATATCTTTCTTGACTAAACGGCCTTTATAATATCCGCAATTTGGACAGACACTGTGAGGCTTTGTCAACGAATGGCAATGAGAACATTCAACCAAATTGATTTCGTTAATTTTCCAGTGAGTCCTTCTTTTTCTTCCGCGACTTCTCGAAGATCTCCTTTTTGGAACTGGCATAAAATCCTCCAATTGTTCAATTGTTGTACTTTGAGTTTGATTAAGTAAGACTTTTTTCCTTTAGTTTGCTATGCTTGCAAGTTGTCTTATTAAGATTAACACCACAAATCGGACAAAGACCCTTACATTCTTCGCTGCAGAGCGGTTTTATGGGGACAGAAATTATTATTTCATCGCGAAGAAAAGAGCCTAAATCGATACAATTATTTTCTACAATGTATTCAACTTCAGTCAACTCGTTTTCTCTGGGTAACCCAACGTCATTAGCATAATTGGCCTTTTTTTTGAATTTTAAATGGAAGTTGCGTTTCTTATGCTGTTTAATTTCTTTAAGACATCTGGAACATGTAAGCCTCAGATCGTATTCCTCAAAACCTTTCACATCATAAGAATTACCACTTCTATGTACCATTGCGTTTACATGTACATCACCCGTGATTTCTTCAACAGAAATATTTTCTTCTTTAATATATACATCTACTTTACTTCCATTCCTGGGAAGATTTTCGACGTTTATCTGTAAATCCATAACGCCTATAATAATAAAAAGAAACTCCTTTTTGTCAAGCTCCAATAACATATCAAATATCAAGCACTTAACTCTTCGCTTTTGGCTGTCGGCTTTTAGCTTTTTAATAAAATTATATTGAAGTCAACTACGAAAAGCCAATAGATAAAAGTCCAAATGATTGTCATTCTGTTTTTTGATTTTTAATATTTGGTTTGCATTTTAAGGTAGAAAAAATTGGATTGTCGAACGTTTTTGCCAAAAATTTCGCGTCTAAAATTAGAATATGCTAACTATATTATCCCTTGACTAATTAGGGATTTTATATATATTTGCATATACAAAATGTTCCTTGAAAGTATATATTGCAAGAATTTTCGAAATTTCAGATCCTTAAATTTGGAATTCCTTGAAGGAAGAACTTTAATTGTTGGGGATAACGGTGTTGGAAAAACTAATTTGATAGAAACGATTTACTTTCTTTCTACTTTTAGTTCATTTCGCACACAAATGACGGAAAATCTTGTCCGTTTCGGCAAAGATTTCTTTACTCTTTCGGGAACATATGGAGATACGGAAGTTAAGGTTAAATACACGGGCAAAAAAGAGATTTTTATCGACGACTCGATGCAAAAGAGTATAAAAGAAGCTTTTGGTGTTATTCCCGTTGTGGCATTGACTAACGAAGATGTAGAAATAATAAATGGAGGACCCGGAAAAAGGCGTTATTTTATGAATATAAGCATTTCTCTGTATGATAGAAAATATCTCAATTATTTATATGAATATAGAAGAGCCAAAAAGCAGAGAAATAAACTTCTTCTTAATGCAAAAAAAGGGGGACGTCTGGGGAACTTCGAATTATGGGAAAAACAGCTTATTAAAGCGATTTATCCAATAGTAGAAGCAAGAAGTTCTTTCATGGAAAAGCTGTCTTTTTATACCCGGGAAATATTTAAGGATCTTACCGGAAAGACGGTCGAATTAGAGTATGTTCCGGGAGCGGATTACGATAACATTGAGGTGGAATTTGATAAAAATAGACAACAGGAAATTGAAGCTGGCTACACTTTATTCGGGCCTCATAGAGATGAGATTGTATTTAAGGTTGGAAGCCATCAGGCAAAGGAGGCAGCTTCTTTTGGGATAAAAAAATTATTAGTAACATCTTTGAAAATGGGAATTTCCAGAATCCTGACCGAAACAAGGGAAGAAGAGCCGATACTGCTTATAGATGAAATGTTAGGCGGTCTGGACAAGAAAAACTCGAATTCCCTGGCGGAATTCTTAAGAAAAGCAAAACAAGTTTTAATTACAACTACTAATGAAGATATTAAATATGGTAAGGATTATAATAGATATATAATAGAGGAAAAAAATGGAACCCCATTTGTTTGCAAATGTGCTGAAAAGATACGTACATTCTAAGCCGCTCGGTGAAAGTCTTCTCAAGATAGAAGTCTTAAGCCAGTGGGATGAAATCTGCCCTCCGGTGATTGCAAAACACGCAAAGCCGGTCGGTTTTAAGGATAAAAAATTGAGTTTAGAGGTAAATTCTTCTGCCTGGTTAAACGAGCTATCATTTTTTAAAGAAGATTTGATTAATACGCTAAACCAAAAAGCAGGAAGGAAAGTGATAAAAGAAATTCGATTCTATCTTAAGGAGGCTTAATGGAAAAGAACGAATACAGAGCTTCGAGTATAAAAGTCTTGAAAGATTTGGAAGGAGTCAGAAAAAGACCTGCAATGTACATAGGAGACACCAGTAAAAGAGGTCTTCATCATCTTATATTTGAAGTTGTTGACAATTCAATCGACGAAGCAATGTCCGGATACTGTGATAGAATTAGTGTTGCTATCGAGGAAGATAATTCGGTTGTAGTAGTAGATAACGGTCGTGGCATTCCGATTGATTTACATAAAGAAGAAAACAAGCCTGCTGTGGAAGTGGTGATGACGACTCTTCATGCCGGAGGGAAATTCGACTCCAATATATATAAAGTATCAGGAGGGCTTCACGGCATAGGTGTTTCTGTAGTTAACGCTCTCAGTTCCTGGCTGAAGGTGGAAATCGCAAGGGACGGCTATTTATGGACTCAAAGTTATGAAAGAGGTAAGGCGGTTACAGAGTTGAAGAAAGGTGCGGTGAGAAAAACAACAGGGACAAAAGTCTCTTTTTATCCCGATTCTGAAATTTTTGATAAAATTGAATTCAGCAGAGAGTATCTGGACGAACGTCTTCGGGAATTAGCCTTTCTTAATAAAGGGCTAAAGATAG
>CAYRCN010000176.1:0-3999 GCA_964422805.1 uncultured bacterium
CTCGCATCCTCAGGATCCATATCTGAAGAAACAAAATTACTAAAGTAAGGGATTCCGTATTTCCCAGTCATTTCCCATATAGGCTTAAGTTCTTCGTTTTCCCAATCAAAATCTTTTGTTATATTATACGTGGGAATAGGGAAGGTAAAAATTCTGCCCTTCGCATCTCCTTCCATCATCAATTCCGCAAATGCTTTATTTATTATATTCATCTCCGTCTGGAACTCTGCATACGTCGCGTCTTTTTCTCTTCCTCCTATTATAACTTTTCTGCCTCTGAAACTTTCCGGAATTTTTAAATCCAGAGTAATATTTGAAAAGGGCGTCTGGAACCCAACTCTGGTAGGAACATTTATATTGAATAAAAATTCCTGTAAAGCTTGTTTTGTGCCCTTGTAATCCAATTCGTCAAACCTAATAAACGGAGCCAACAGTGTATCAAAATTCGAAAAAGCCTGTGCCCCGGCAGCTTCTCCTTGAAGGGTATATATAAAATTAACAATCTGTCCAAGCGCGCTTCTCAAATGTTTTGCGGGAGAAGATTCGACTTTACCACTCATTCCCCTAAAACCTTCCTTTAAAAGGTCCATCAGATCCCAACCCACACAATAGGGTCCAAGAATTCCAAGGTCGTGAATATGAAAATCGCCGCTGCTGTGCGCTTCTCTGATTCTGGGACTATAAATTTTACCAAGCCAGTAGCGGGCAGTTACAGATGAAGAGACATAGAAGTTTAACCCCTGAAGAGAGAAATTCATGTTTGAATTTTCTTGAACTCTCCAGTCTTCCTTTTTCAGGTACTTCCCCATTATCCCTTCAACATCCCTAAATACATCTTCAACTTTACGAGCTTCGTTTCTCTTCTCCCGGTAAAGAATGTAAGTTCTTGCCACATCAGGCAATTTCCTTAACATCAAGGTTTCTTCTACGTAGTTCTGAATTTCCTCGACTGTCGGGACGTTTCCGTTCTTGAAGAAATTCATATAAAGTGAAGTCTCAACTTGATTAGTTATAGCATTAGCGTCCTCTTTCGCTCCTATCGCTTTAAGAGCTTTAGAAATAGCAACGCTGATCTTCTTTTTGTTATACGGAACAACTTTTCCAGACCTTTTCCTAATAAGCCATTCCATTAATTAAACCTCCTTTACCACTAAAATATAAACCATTATTTCACAAGAGATACGAAGTTTTCACTTTTTCCGAATACCGAAAAAACCCTATAATGTCAACAGTTAATATAAAAAGACTCTTTTTTTGCATTTTATATCTTTATTCTTATATTAAAAAATCATTCTCATAAGTCAAGGGGGTTTACAGGAATTTTTTTAAAAAAAACAAAATTTTTTCCTTTTCTGCCGAAGAAGAATTTCATATGGTCAAAAATCTTGACTTTCCTTTTTATCATGTTAATTTTAAAAAGGATGAAAACTTTAAGCAGATATGTTATCATAAGAAAACTACTACATCTCTCAACCGCTGTAGTACCACTTTGCTATGTTTTTATCCCAAGATACCCAATGGTGATAAGTCTTTGCTTTATGGGAATGTTTTCCTTGTTCTTCGATTTTCTGCGTCTTGAGGTAAAGCCTCTCAGCAAACTTTTTAATCGTCTTTTCGGAAAGCTACTCTGGGAAAAAGAAAAGGAGACTTTAACAGCCGCTACTCATTACGCAGTAGCCGCTTTTCTCTCTGTATATTTTTTCGATAAATGGATAGCTATTGCCGTATTGCTTTTCCTTTCCCTTGGAGACACTGCTGCCCATATAATCGGTGTACGGTGGGGTAAGAGGCGCATCGATTCAGAAAAAACCGTAGAAGGGAGTCTGGCTTGTTTGGTAATATGTCTTAGCGTATCTTCTCTTTTACCTCAACCCGACTTGCTCGTTCTGTTTGTCGGTTCGATAATTGCTTCTCTTGTTGAGTTTTTTCCTTTCGGCATCGACGACAATTTTGCTCTTCCTCTGATATCGGGTGCAGCAATGGAAATTATGGTTAAACTACTATAATACTATAATTATCTGGCTTATCTTTACCGAATTTATTTACTACAAAGACACTACACGGCAAAATCACTTAAATTTTAAAATCAAATATCAAAATGTAAAATTACAAATAATAATTCAAAAAATAAAAAACGATACAGCTTTAAAGAAGCAAGAAATAATTTTACATTTTAATATGTCATTTTGCTTTTCAATTTTTAATATTTAAATTCCAACGTCAACTTACAACACTACACAGACATTCAAGTAAGACGTTTTGATTAATAAAACACAGTACGTTAGCTAATGACTATTATCTATAACTCAAAGATAAATTAAAATGATTCTCTTCGCGTAAAGAAGGAGTCTTTTTTATGAGTGCGCTACTTGCCGCGGAGAGATTTAGGGCAATTCTGCCAAAATCGAGACCGATTCCTCCGGTAAGGAATATCTGATCCCAACTGCCAGGATCATAAGCTGGTCCAATTTTCATCGGAGAAGGCTCGGTATAAAAACCTGTGCTCAAAGACAGTAAATCGTTAAGCCTGTATTGCCCCCCAAGATGCAATCTTATAACATTTCTATAATTATCCGACTCCCAAACTCCTTCAGAATACGCCAATATCCAATGCATATACTCTCCTGAAGCATTAAGATATATTTTATCTTTAAAATTTATACCGGTCCCAAATCCTAACACAAGAGGCAAACTTTCATCGGACTCAACAGAAGATACCGTACCATTATTATTTCTTTTATAAGCTTCTCCAAAACCTTTCTTAATAAGAAAACCAATGGAAAGAATATCGCTTGCCTTATACTGCAAACCCAGACAGGGCTCAACACCGTATTTGTCCAAAGTATAACTGCTGTTTCCATATTCATAATCGGCACTCTCAGATGCCGAACTCGAGCGCATCCAGAAAATAGCCATATTCATGCCAACAGAAAAGTTATCACTTATCTTTTTACCGATTGTAGGATTTAAAAAGTAGAACCTTATAGCATCCTCTATCTCCAAAGAAATCTCTCTATACCCTTCAGGAACAGATGGGTCAAAAACCGTACCCTCAAATAAATATTGGCGCGCATACATATAAGGCACAGACAAAGACAATCCAAAGAAAAAATCCTTTCCAAACGGAAAAGCAACCCCAAAATAATCAGGGAAAATATCATCCATCGAAGAAGTATCCTCAGGCCAAGCGACAGCAACTATTTCCCCTTTTGTTAACTTATAACCAGCAAATACATTAAGCTTCTCGGCACAGGCAAAGACAGCAGGATTATACAACCCGCATTCAACACTGCCGTTTAAACCTATCGGAGCTCCACCCACACCAAGAGAATAACCACCTACGTCATTCTGCTGATAGTAATAGGCGGAGACAAAAAGAAACAACGACAAAAACAACATTATAAACCTCCTTTTTATCCTTTAACAAAAAATTTTTCACTTTCACCCATTCTAAAACCACCTTTTTTCTAATTGTACAAAGTGCTTTGTTTTAAAAAGCATTATACCGTTTTTTCTTAATTTGTCAAGGGGTTTTATTTTCGTATTCTCCGAATCCGAGTTAAGGTGAGAATTAAGAATTTTAAATTATGAATTTTGAATTAAAAAAAGAATTGGGGACTGGGATATGGGATTTAGGGTTTAGCCAAAATAAAAACTACAATTACTACATGTTCTACATGCGGAAAACAGGTCTTTGGTCTTAGGTTTTAGTGAAAAATAGATTTGTGTTATTCGTGCAATTTGTTGTTTTTTTTCAGTTGTTCTGGTCGGGTTGTGATTCTGGATTCTACCTTCTATCTTCTAACTACTAACTTCTTCTTTACAGTGCCGCATCCCGGATTATCGGCTTTCCGTCCGAAATGCTCTTAACGTACCTGGAGTCTATAAAATCGACCCATTGTTTCCCCGCGAGATATCTTGCCAACGCCTCTTCAGGATTCTCAGAAAAAATAGACAAGAATTTAAGATAAGCAAACCCAAGAAGGAGGTTATCTTCAA
>CAYRCN010000177.1:0-3989 GCA_964422805.1 uncultured bacterium
CGTATGAACCAATAAAACCTGTTCCGCCAGTTAAAAAAATATTCATTTTCTCAAAAATTTATTTTGATTTATTATGTTTATCCAAGGAGTTTCTTTCCAATTATTCCAACGAGAAACCCTATTGACGCGCCTATTGGCGGAATCCAGCTGTTTTTAATTTTTGATAAGGGCGCGATATCTTGAAACATTAGAAAAACTATACCTCCACCGGAAAAAGCCATAAGCCCTGCGATAATACTGATCTTATCTCTTAAGAGGAAATAACCCAAAAGCGCTGCAATTGTTCCGGAAAAACTTAATAAAAATAATATTGTAAGGGATGTTCTTGAAGAGTGGTTGTAGTGTTTCAATTCTATGTATGCGTTAAAAGATTCAGGTAGATTCTGCATTCCTATATAAAGGGCAAGCAATAGTCCAAGGCGAATATTATGCGCAAAAACGCCACCTAAAGCTATTGCTTCGGGTACAAAGTCCATTAACATCGCCATCATCTGCGCGAAAGACCCTCCTTTTTGATGAATTTTATTATCGAGGATACAGAAAAATAGAACTCCACCTATAAAAGTTAAGATAAGAAGGAAAAGTGATAATTGTTCTATTCCTTTAGGAATTAGAACAAAAGCAACTGCAGCTATTAATATGCCTCCGCCGAAAGCTATTGCAAAGTGAGTTATAAGTTTGTGTGCCGAATGCTCTTTAAATCTTTCGAATAATCTTGATAATATCCCGCCCAGAAATACAGTTATTCCTCCAAAGAATGAGTACAAAATTATTTCTATAATTTCTTTCATTTTGTTATATATTATTATAGTTCATTAGTTGTTATTGTCTAGTGAGCAATTTTCTACTTCATTCTGGAGTCTTTTGCATATTGAATATTTAACTGCGTTTTTGCCTCGATTTTTAGCCGAGTACATTAGCGAATCAACTGACTTCATGATTTTATCTGTACTTGGCGGATTCGTTTTATAAGTTAAAACACCAATACTGGATGTTATCGGATAATCCTTAAGGTCTTTATTTTTATTAACTGATTTTTTAATTTTTTCTATAGCTTGTTTAGCAGCTTTGTTATCTGTTTCCGGCAAAAAGATGACAAATTCGTCTCCGCCTAGTCTGGCGATTACGTCGGTTTTTCTGAGATTATTTTTAAGGATATCGGCAAAGATTTGGAGAACGTTATCTCCGGCAGGATGACCAAATGTGTCGTTTATTTTTTTGAAATTATCCATATCGATATATGCAATTGTAAAAGGATGTTCATACCTCTTGGACCGTTCTATCTCTAAATCCATGAATTCATAGAAAGATCGAGGATTCATTACACCGGTGAGGTAATCGATGCGTGACAATACTCGTTCATCGTTTAGATTTCTTTTAAGACGCTCCAGCAAAGTCGTTACGACCAGGAAAAAGCCTAGCATGGTAATCGTATTCCAGACATGGATAGCTGCATGTGAATAAAATCGGCCCGAGGTAATTTCGGCAATCGCCCAGGTGGCTGCACTCACAATTGAAACAACAATAGCAAAGGGCTTTTTCGTAAACCATGCACTTGTCATAACTGGAATTAAGTAGACAAGTGAAAATGCGATTTCCGGACCAGTAAAATAATCAAGCAATCCGGAAAATACCATCGTAATAAAGGAAATTAGGTACCATTGCCATTTTGTCTGTTCTTTCAATTGCGGATATCCTATATTGACTTTACTTTCTGATTTTTGAGAATTCTTTTCTTCTCTTCTAATCATAATTTCTTATAATAGCGATAATTATATATTCTAAGAATAAAAGCTGGATTTTTTGCAAGTTTTTTTATGTCTTTTTTATCCGTATTTATTTCGCTAGATTTTAAAATTAATGTTATATTTTTTTATGTCAAGATGAAAAATAGCTATCGGCTTACGGCTCACAGCTAACAGCGAAAAAATAAAAAACTAAAAATTTAACATTCTAAATTTAAAATTCAAAATTACTTTTGTGTCTTTGTGGTTAATATTTTAGTTAGGAGGTTAGAAAGTTAGAAAGTTAAAACAATAAAATCTCTGTGCTCTTTATGGGCTTTGTGGTTCGATTATTTTTTTGGAATGGGGTGGGGGCGTTGACATTTAAAGGTAAAACTCATATCATGTATGGTAAATGAAAGTTCGAAAAAGGTTGCCAGGACGATTTTTATATGAAATTTCGCCTGTTTTTGGGTATATTGGTGTTATTCTGATATATTCTTCTTTTCTTTTTTTGATTCCCTTGGTTGTAGATTACTTATATCTAAGAGAGTTTGTCAATTTGAAGGCTTTTTTAATTCCGGCTCTTATATCCCTTGCTTTGGGTTTAGCATTAAAAGGTAAAAAACCTTTAGATAAGATTAATCACAAGCAGGGGATGATGATTGCGGCGCTGTCCTGGATTATTGTTTCCCTTATTGGTTCGTTTCCTTATTTGCTCGGACTCCAAGCGAGTTTTATTGATTCGTTTTTCGAAACAGTTTCCGGTTTTACAACTACCGGTATAACACTGCTTTCTGAGCTCGATATGAAAAGCCGTTCTATACTTTTTTATAGGGCTTTAACTCAGTGGTTAGGAGGTCTTGGAATCCTTAGTTTCGCTTTGTTGATTATTTATGAGGGCGGTATTGCCCCAATGCTTTTCGAGGGAGAAAGTCACAAGATCAGGACAAAAAGAATAGCTCCTGGTCTGTTCAACACAATAAGAATCTTATGGGTTATATATTGCAGTTTAACTTTCATCCTAATTTTTCTTCTAAAAATAGAGGGAGTAAATCTTTTTGATGCGGTTACTCATTCGTTTACCACTCTCTCAAGTGGAGGATTTTCGACACATGATTTGAGCATTGGATACTATTCCGCCATGAATTATTCTCTGTCGAACATTATTGAATGGACGGTGATTGTGTTTATGTTATTTGCTGGAATGAATTTTTTGATCCATTACAGGGTTTTCCAGGGAGATTTTAAAGCTTTATGGGATTCGTATGAGATTAAATTGTTCTTACTTTTTATATGTTCGGCTTCGGCTATTATTATCTTTAAACAATTTACGTACAGCAGAGTTCTTTCTCCTGACTTAGTTAGAAATTCGATTTTTCAGGTTGTCGCGATTATGACTACCACCGGCTATGCGACTCGTAATATCGCATCGACTATTTACGGAGGCGTCGCCAAGCAAATTTTTCTTTTTTTAATGGTGATAGGAGGATGTGTAGGCTCAACCGCCGGCGGATTAAAAGTTTTGCGAATAGGGGTTTTATTTAAACTTATCAAATTTAAAATTAAATCAATTGTCTATCCTCTTCATACGGTGAGTTTTCTTATTGTTGACGGAAATAAACTGGATTTTGATGAGGTAAGGAGAGTTACATCTTTGTTTGCAGCATGGATGTTTTTGCTTGCGGCGGGTGGACTCGTAACGGCGATTTTTAGTAATCTTGGGGCTCTGGAGTCTTTTTCCGGGATGGCTTCTGCTCTCGGAAATGTTGGGCCATGTTATATTTCGGCTAGTGAAATGATGGAACTTTCTCCTGTTGTTAAGTTTACTTATATCATAGGTATGCTTGCGGGGAGATTGGAAATTTTACCGATACTTATGTTATTTTATAAAAACACATGGAAATAGGAGGTTACAAGTGTATGTAATTATCGGCGGCGGCGGTCTTCTTGGCACGAATGTGGCTAGGAAGTTAAGTGCTTCGAAGCACGATGTGGTAGTTATCGAGGAAAGCTCAGAAGTTTGTGAATATATCTATGAAAGATTAGGAGTCGTTGCGATTAAGGGAAGTGCTACCGAAATAAGTACTTTGAAAGAAGCGGGTATTGAAAAAGCGGACGTAGTCGTTGCGTCTATGAGGTCGGACGCCGACAATCTTTCTCTCACCGTCATCGCAAATAGTTATGGTGTACCGAGAATATACGCGAGAATGAGAGATCCTTCATATAAAGCGGTTTACGAACGAGCGGGAGCCACTGACACCA
>CAYRCN010000178.1:0-3980 GCA_964422805.1 uncultured bacterium
GGAACATCGTATATTTATTATATTACTAAAGAGTAATTCTCGCAACAATTTGTATCCTCTATATATAAATTAAGAAAACCATCAAAATGTAAGAATCAAATATCAAAATGGAAAAATACAAATTAAAATTCAAAATTGAACAATAAGAATTACCCGAAATTAAATGGTACAAGAATTTTTAAACTTTTATCTGTAATTTTGCTTTTTAATTTTTGATATTTAATTTAATATTAAAAGAGTTATTTCTTAGCTATTTGAAAGCCTTCTAATATTACTATCCATTTGTAATAAACCCTAATCTAAAGGGTCTACGTCTTTAGGCAAAATCGCAGTGGCAACAGCTGCAGCAAGAGTAATTTTAACCAAATCTCCGGGAATAAACGGGAAAAATCCCATAGAAAGTAGCGCCGCAAATCCCGGGAAAGATCCTTTAACAAGATAAAGATAAAATCCTAATTGAATCAATCCAGGGATATATATCAAAAAGAAACACGCAAAAAACATAAACGAAAGGATAGAAAGAAATTTTCTTGAATGTAAATATTTATCTATCGCATATCCAAGAAAGAAAGCCGATAAAACGAAACCAATTAAATATCCTCCCGTAGGGCCGAAAATACTGCCCCCTGCAAACCACCCGAAACCTAACATGCCGGCACCTACATAAATTATCTGGCTAACACCTCCCCAGTTCCGACCGAGAAGAACTCCGGCAAGGAGAACAAAAAACGTCTGCAACGTAATAGGAACAGGAGTCCAGGGAAGAGGCACCTTAAAATGAGCTGATAGTCCGGTAAGACAAGCGATGCCTGTGGCAAAAACTATTTTCTTTCCCACCGTCAAACTACGAGACCAATAAAAAAACACCCCTAAAGTTCTCTTAAAATTATCTAATTCCTTTACGTTATGCATTTCGTCTTCCTCCTTTCATTGTCCGACAACAAGCTTTACGTTATCTTCAAAAGTAACCTCTACACCAGGGGCAGGAAATTGCTGGATAACAATATCTACTTCCCCTTCTGTTCTCTTGACTTCTGACAATATAAGCCCGTACTTTAATATCTCTCCCTGTGCTTCTTCTAACTCCATACCATTTAGGTTTGGCATCAGAAAAACCTTTCTCTTTTCTGTACCAATATATATAGTAAGCATTCCTCCCTCAGCGATGCTATCTTCGACTTCCGGTCTTGTCTTAACTACCTTTCCGTCCAGAGTTTTCTCCTGTACCGGGTAATTTATGAAAACCCTGTTTGTTATGCCGTAAATATCAAGCGAATCGACAGCAGCTTTTCGAGAAAGACCAACGATTCGAGGTATGGCAATCTTCTTTGGTCCTCTGCTAACAACAAGCCGTATAATACTTCCAACTTTTACATCTTCTTTCGCCTCAGGGTCGCTGCTTACGATATACCCTTCCGGTACCTCAGACGAGTTAACACTATCTGAAACAACATATTTTAAATCCAAATTCGTAAGAATGCTCTCAGCCTTTTTTAAACTCACTTTTCTAAGAGCTGGCACTTCTATTGTTTTACTATGTTTTATTATCTCCGGCATCAAAAAATAGAAAATGCCGAAACCAAAAAAGAAAGACCCTATCACAATAGATATATAAGTAACAACCTTCTTCATCAACGTCCCTCACGATTTATAGTAATATCAACTTTAGAGCCTCTTTCAATCACTACCCCAGGTTGTGGACTTTGACTAATAACAATATCAAAAGCATACTCTCCGCTTGTTGTATAATTCTTACTTCCTAATTCAAGCCCACTTTCTTCTAAAAGCGAACGGGCTCTATATTCACTCTTTCCTCTGAGGTTAGGAACAGGAACCTTTCCTCCACCTGAAGAGACGATTAATTTTATAGGAACAGATTCTGTTACTTTCTGCCCCGGCTCGGGAACCGTTTTTATAACAACATCCTTGGCTTCTTCGGATTCCTGTCTCTCAACTACACCTACACTAAGTCCTCTCTCGGATAAGTAGACTTTAGCCTGGTTGATATCAAAACCAATAACAGAAGGAACAATTATTTCCTCACCCTCTTCTTCTCTCTCCCCTGGTCCCTTACTCAATACTATCCTTACAGTTGAACCCCTTTCTACTGTTTCTCCTGCAGTCGGCTTCTGGTAAATAACTCTGCCTTTCTTCGTAGTTGGATGGAATTTTTCGTCTTCCACAATTACTTTTAATCCTTTCTCGTCCAAAATCATCTCGGCTTTATGTAGTTCCAAATTTTCGACACCCGGGATTTCCACCATCTTCGATTTCCCTGATAATACTTCAGGAACAAAATACACAAAAGTAAAAGAAACCAAACTGGAAACTATTAGAGAAGTAAGAAAAGCTATCCAAAACACCTTGGCAGAACTCTGCTGATAATACATAACGACTACCTCCTTATAAGTACTGCGCCAAACCCCCCATCATAAAAGGGGCACCCGGGAAGATTCCGGATAAAGGGACCATTATCCCCGGCGCATTCAACAATAAAATCTGGGTTTTCCTCTAAAAACCACTTTACCTGTTTTTCGTTTTCGCACGAGAGAATAGAACATGTCGAATATACCAAAACTCCGCCTCTTTTTAGATTCTTCGCCGCACAATTTAACATCTCTCTTTGTAGTTTTACAAGCCTTCTTAAAGACTCAAAGGTAAGATTCCATCTAAGATCCCCTCTTTTTCCCATAACACCTGTTCCGGAACACGGGACATCCAAAAGTATCCTATCGGCCCGGGAGACCCAAAAGTTCCTCACATCAGCTCTAACAGGATAAATGCTCTTTATTCCTAATCGCTCGGCATTGCTGATCACCATATGAAGGTCTTTTTTGTCCACGGACAAAACTTTTCCCGCATCTCCCATAATTTCTGCTATTCCTGTACTTTTCGTGCCGGGAACAGAACATAGATCAAGTATAATTTCCCCTTTTTTCGGAGAAAGAATCTCGATATTCATTGTCTGGGTAATACCCTGAATTTGGAAAAAGCCCTTTTTGAAGCTATCTCCATAAATAACTCCGCTTTCCGTAGAAAGATTATATTCTCTTTCCTCAATTTTTTCCGCTTTAAAACCCTCTTTTCTCAAATCATTAAGAACGACCTCCGCTGTGGCCTTTAATCTATTAACACGAATCGTGGTAACCGGCGGACGATTACTCTCTTTCAATATATCTTCCGTTTTCTCGCCATATTCATCCATCAATAGGCGAACCAAAAACTCCGGGAAAGAGTAAAAAGTATAAAGGTATTTTAGAGGTTCCTCAGGATAAGAAACAGGATGAAGATTTCGTAAGACCGCATTTACAAGGGATACGGTCCCGTTGTGACCGAACTTCTTTGCAAGATTTACCGATTCATTCACCACGGCATAATCTGGATCACCGCTAAAGAGCAGCCCGTAAGTTCCTTCTCTCAGAATATTTTTGATTGGCAGAGGCAAACTTTTAAGTTTTTTCTTCTTCAAATGCTTATCCAGAATATAATCAAGCCGCTTAATCATTTTAACAGTTCCATAGAAATAATCGTAGGCTTTCTGTATACTCTTATCCGCCTCTTCTCCTTTTCGAGCTTCCGTAAATTCCTTTAAAGTCCTCCCCCTGCGTTCAAATTCGATTAGTGCCTTTAAAGCTAACTCGCGGCCGCTCATTTCAATCTCCAGATACTACCTTCAGGATTATCCTGTATTAATATACCGGTTTTTTCAAGGACCGTTCTTATCCTATCAGCCGTCTCATAATTGCCTTCATCCCGGAGGTCTTTGCGCAACTTTACAATTTCTTCGATGGCTGGACTAAGCTCCTGTTTTTCCTTTCCAAAATCAAAACCAAGATTTTCCAGAATAAAAGACAATGTTTCTCTAAAGGAACCAATTTCTTTCTTATCTGCCTTAAGACCTTCGTTAACTATATCAAAAGCCAAGGCTACTGCCCCGGGAGTACCAAGATCCTCATTCATCTTACCCTCAAAGTCTTCAA
>CAYRCN010000179.1:0-3950 GCA_964422805.1 uncultured bacterium
TGGTGGTTGAGTTGGGCTCCTGGCTTCTTTTTCAATCTTCTTCAATCAGTTTTTTAACCGTTTCGGAAAGTTCGTGGTACTCGTAAGGTTTTTTAATTATTGCTTTGAAACCGAATTTCTTATGGTCGGACATTACCGGGTCATCTGAATAACCACTGGAAACTATTGCTTTTACTTTAGGGTCAATCTTACGCAGTTCATTTAGTGCTCTAAGCCCTCCCATAGCCCCTGGAATTGTGAGGTCAAGAATGACAACATCGTAAGGTCTTCCTTCATCCATAGCTTCTTTATATAAATTTAATGCTTCTTCTCCGTCTTCGGCTCCCGAAACATCAAAGCCATGTAAATTAAGAGCTCTCTCTGCGGATTTCCTTATAAAGGATTTATCATCCATAATTAAAATCTTACCGCTACATTTTAAGATTTTTTCTTTTTCTTCTTTTTGATTCTTTTCCTTTTTGACTTCTAATGAAGCGGGGAGGTATATATAGAAGGAGGTTCCTTTTCCTACTTCAGATTCCACATAGATAAAACCATTATGTTTCTTTATTATTGAGAAAACTGTAGCCAGGCCGAGTCCGCTTCCACGTTGTTTTGTCGTGAAAAAGGGGTCGAATATATTTGGTATATTCTTGTCCGGTATACCGGTTCCCGTATCGGTAACGGTAATTTTTACATATTTTCCTT
Organism: uncultured bacterium; assembly: GCA_964422805.1. GTDB lineage: Bacteria > Hydrothermota > UBA3072 > UBA3072 > UBA3072 > JAFGHJ01. The sequence goes on from CAYRCN010000179.1 coordinate 688, forward strand.
TTTTAAGCGGTATTTTTGCTCTTTTTTCTATTTCGGTATTCTCCGCTTTTATTGTTATTGTTCCTTCCTCTTGTATAGCTTCAACTGCGTTTAGAATTATGTTGTTTACTACCTGATTCATCTGAGCTCTGTCTATTACGACTTCCCATAGATCTTCAGGGAAATCAAATTCACAATTGACATTGGATCCGACTATGGCAAATTTGGCAGATTCTTTGATTAATTCTTTTATATCGGTTTTCTCCTTTATTGGTACTCCGCCTTTTGAAAAAGTTAAAAGTTGTTGAGTCAGGCTCTTTGCGCTGTGAGCAGCTTTTTCCGATTCGGTCAAAATTTCAAAAATTTCATCTTTTGGATCTGTTTTTAATTTCGCGAGTGAAATGTTGCCTATGATTCCGGTTAAAAAATTATTGAAATCATGAGCAATTCCTCCGGCAAGTATACCAATCGATTCTAATTTTTGAGCTTTCGCTATTTCCTGTTCCATTATTTTTTTATCGGAAATATCGATTGTCTGTAATACCATACCCAGGAAAGTACCTTTTTCGTCTATTATTGGTTCCCATGAGCTTGAAGCATACCATATTTTGCCGTCTTTTTTGACGGCTTTATATTCGAAATTTCTGCCGTCTGCATGTTCTTTAAAGGATTTATCAAAAACTTTTTTTGCTTTATCTAAATCATCTTCATGTACCCACCAGATGAAATTATTTTCCAGTTCTTTTTTAATATATCCCGTTATTTCTTCGCAATTTGGACTTACGTAGAGATTTTTACCTTCCTTGTTTGTTATTACAAGCAGGCTTGGCATAGTTTCAACGATCAGCCGAAATCTCTGTTCGTTCTGTTTTAGAGCTTTTTCCGCTTTAATACGCTCGGTTATATCCTGAGAGATTATTATTGCACCTTCAGAAAAAGGTGCTATGCTTATGGAGAGGTATTTATCCTCATATTTCATTTGCGGGAACTCTTTGTTTTTGCCTGTTTTTATACATTTCATCAGCTCCGCATACATGTTTTTTTCGTGTCTTGCTCCATAATCCTTGTACATAATGTTCCCGATTTCAGGTATTCTGTCGCCCGAACGCCTTTTCGCCAGGTTGCTTTTTGTGACTCTTCCCTCGCGATCAACAACTATAGTTTCCACGGGACTATAATTGAATAAAGCAAAATTATAAGCTTCTTTTTCCTTGAGTTTTTTTTCATTTTCTTTTAGTTCTGTTATGTCTCTTGTGATTGCTACGAAAGCCTGCGGTTGCCCTTTGTCATTTTTTATTAAAGAAGCATTCATCTCGCCAATAAAAGAAGAACCGTCTTTTCTCAATAAGGTATATTCTAAATTCCTTACGCTGCCGTATTTTAATGTCTTTTTCAAATTAAGCTTCGCTCTTTTTCGGTCAGAGGGAGCGATAAATATAAAAGCATTTTTACCGAGTACTTCTTCAAGGTTTTCGTATCCGTACATTTCAAGGGCTCTATCCGAGGTATAGGTGATTTCTGCTTTTAAATCGGTTACAGTTATCGCGTAAGGTGCTGTATCTATGAGTGTCTTGTATAACTGCTCGGAATCCCTTAATGCCTGCTCTAACTTCTTTTTTTCCGTTGTATCTCTAACGACCTCGAGTAAATTAGTAACATTCCCCTTCTCGTCCTTTACCGGATACCCTTTGATTAACCATTTTCTGCCGTCTGTTCTAACAATCTCCTGTTCTTCTACTTTACCTGTTTCAAGGGCTTTTATTAGAGGGCATTTTTCGCATGGTTTGTTATCGTCCGTCCATATTTCATAGCAATAATTGCCTTCAATTTCCTCGGTTTTTGTTGTAGTTTGTTCGTAAGCAGAATGAGCCGCTTTGTTTGCCCACAGTATCTTATAATCGGGGTCCATCAGAGTTATCAATTCTGACATAGTGTTAAGTATTGTTTCTATTTGTTTATCAGTCTTTTTTAAGTCTTCTATAATTTTTGATTTTTCTTTTTTTTCTTTCTTATCCAAGGATAGATTCCTCGTATTTACTCTTTTTAAAACGTTAAATAATTATATAGATAATTATAGGAGTGGGAAAAGCTTTTGTCAAGGATAATAAATTAGAAGTCAGGAGTCAGAAGGTGCGAATACAGAATCCCATCACCACCCCAAGAATTAGTTGAATCACAAAGTTCACAAAGAGCACAAAGATTTTATTTTTTTATTTTAAAAAATCATGGAAATCCAGTATAAATTTTTCGGCACTTGAGGTAGTTTTAAGAAACACAGTTAAAAAAGTGAGGTGTGTGGGTGTGGCTTTGAGTCCTTTGTGGTCTTTGTGGTTAATATTGTGCGGTAGCAGCTTTACCGCTGTAGGTTTTGCTCTTGACATTTTATTGGCTTCCAATATATTTACAAACATAGTGGGCCTATAGCTCAGTTGGTTAGAGCGTTCGCCTGATAAGCGAGAGGTGAGTGGTTCGATTCCACTTAGGCCCATTTTTTTATTATTGGGGGCGTAGCTCAATTGGTAGAGCACCTGCCTTGCACGCAGGAGGTCAGCGGTTCGACTCCGCTCGCCTCCATTATAAAAATCTTATGAATCCGATTTTAAAAATAATTATTTTTTCCCTGCTTCCCATATCGGAACTTCGTGGAAGTATCCCAATAGGTCTTGCCTCCGGATTACCTTTATCTTTAGTTTTTCCGATTGCTGTCTTATCGAATGTTTTGGTTTTTCCCATTTTTTATTTCTTTCTTACCTTTATTCACAAATTATTAATGAAAGTTAGATTATACAGGAAAACTTTCGATTATTTTCTTGAAAGTACCAGAAGGAGAGTTGGTCCAAAAATTGAAAAATACGGCTATCTTGGTTTAACTTTATTTGTAGCTGTTCCTCTGCCGGTTACCGGCGCTTATACGGGGACTCTTGGCGCATGGTTCTTTAAAATGAAAAAAAGAAAGTCTTTTTTTGCGGTACTCTTTGGGGTAGTTATTGCCGGTTTAATTGTAAGTGTTGTGTCTGTTTTCGGTATACATATATTCGATATCTTTATAAAGAAAAATTATTGAAAAGAATCCAGAGGCCCAATCCACCACCCCAAAGATTGAACCACAAAGACCACAAAGATCTCAAAGAAACAACAAAAATTTATATTTTGTTTAAACCCCTCACCCGACCAAAATTAAGAGGAACAACAAATGGCACGAATAGCACAAATAATTTTATTGTTTTTGTTTTTTTTGACTGATGACCGGCGACTAGTGACTGATGACTATGTTAGCCACAAAG
>CAYRCN010000180.1:0-3909 GCA_964422805.1 uncultured bacterium
TTTGTAGCTCCGATGTTTCCGCTTCCTTTTTTTCTTAGGTCTACCCCTTTGACTTTACCTACAAGAAAACCAAAAGGAATGCTTCCGAGAAAATATGAACCAATGAACGCTAATGCTTCCCACATAAAGACTTACCCCCCTTTCAATTTCAATGAAATTGGTATTCCTTTAAAATCGATTTTCTTTCTTATTCTGTTCTCCAGATATCTCCTGTATTGTTCGTCAAAATTTTTATTCGCGTTTGTATTCAAGATAATCTTCCCCCTGTACTCTTTTAGCGAATATAGCTCAACTTTTTTTCGGCAAGCCGGCGGAGGACGGTAATCGATCGCTTTTTTTATCACGGATTCAAGTTCAGGCTTTTTTTTATCTAATTTATCCACAATTTCCAGGGCTAAGGATAAAGATTTTTCTATCCCTTCCATTTTTAAAGAAGAAATAGTCATTCTCGGTATCCATTCGAAAATCGAAAGTTCTCTGTCATAATACTTAAGAATAGTTTCCGTTTTTTCTTCCGGTACAAGATCAAACTTCGACAGTAATATAATAAGCGGAGTACCCCGATCGACAGCCCATCTGATTATATTCTTATCCTGTTTGCTTACCTTTTTTGTCGAGTCTATGAGAACAAGAACTATATCGGATTCTTCGATAGTTCTTATAGCCCTTAAGAAAGAGTAATATTCGAGAGAGTCCTTTAATTTCGATTTTCGCTTAAGCCCTGCTGTATCCACAAGAACAATTGTTCTTCCCTTGTACTCCAGATAGGAATTGGTACTGTCTCTTGTGGTCCCAGGTTCTTCTTTGGTTATGGTGCGTTCGTAACCCATAATAGCGTTTACATAAGTTGATTTACCCGTATTAGGTTTTCCTATAACCCCTATGGTGGTTCCCTTAGCAATTTCTCCTTCCTCGCAATTTGAGAGAATCCACTTCAGAAGATTTTCTACTCCATGTCCGTTCTGAGCAGAAACTTGAAAATTTTTGTCCAGCACAAGGTTTCCGAATTCTGAGAGGACACTCCAGTCTTCTCCTTTATCCATTTTGTTTACAACCAGGGCTTTTTTACCTTCGGCTTTCCTCACATAATCGGTAATTTGCTTATCGAGAGCAGAAACCCCTTCTTTTCCATCCACTAACAACAAAACAATGTCGGCTTCTTCCAATGCGAAATTTACCTGTTCTCTTATCTGAGTTTCAAGTGGGTCTCCGGAAAATTGGAGTCCGCCTGTATCTATTAGAATTAAAGGTTTGCCTTTTCTTTCGACAACTCCATAAACCCTGTCTCTTGTAACACCGGGTTGTTTATCTACAATAGAACTTTTTTTATTTAGTAGTCGGTTGAAAAGCGTTGACTTCCCGACATTTGGTTTCCCAACAATAGCAATTGTATTCATTTGATATTTCCAAGTTCTAACACATTGTAAGGGCTTACAATAATTCTTTTTCGTAAAGCTTTTTTTAAGTTTTTAAGAGAGCACCCATCTATGAATAATTCATCTCTGTTAACAATATCGGGGGGTAAAATCACAACATCGAAATCCCTTACGGAAAGAAGTCCCATTAAGTCCCAACCTCCGAGTAAAGCAGCAACCTCTACAGAATTTCCAAAATATCTATTCCTGACGGCAATAACCTCTGTATTTATTCCTGCTTTTCTAAATTTATCCGCAAGTTTATTTATGATATCATAGGCGAGAGTTCCTGTAACAAGAAGTACTTTTCCTTCAAAATCAGGCACCTTCAAAGACTTTAGCCCGTCAAGAAATTTCCTTGCCATGCCGATTCCGTTCTCTAATTGAGGAAAATTATCGTAATGCTTGGTAGAAGGAATTGTATTTCTTGTTTTAATATAGAATTCGTCAGCGAGATAAACGAGTGTTTTTCCTCTTTTTCTCTTTATTTCCTCTTGATACGGTTCTGTTAATCTTATCACATCGTTCATCCATTCCGGCGTTGGCGATTTGATATAAGGCAGGCCATCTCGCAGGGCAGTTAATCCCACGGGGACAATACCAATAGAAACGACTGCGGAGATAGATAGAAGATCTTCTATAGTTTCATGAAGAAATTCTCCGTCGTTTACACCTGGTAAAAGAACAATCTGTGTATGCAGTTTTATTCCTGCTTCACTGAGCTTATTCAGGTCTTCTTTTATCTTTCCCGCTTTTTTATTTCTCATCATCTCGATTCTTTTTTCCGGGTTTGTTGTATGGACTGAAATATAAAGGGGGCTGAGTTTCAATTTGGAAACTCGTTCGAAGTCTTTGTTGGTAAAATTTGTTAGAGAAAGATAATTTCCGTAAAGAAAGGACATGCGGTAATCATCATCTTTGGCAAGTAAGGATTCCCTGACATCGCTGGGGTTCTGATTTGCAAAACAAAATATACAGTCGTTCTTACATAATTTCATTTCAAACTCTGAAGTTTCGATGCCAAGGGTTTCCGCTTCTTCCTTCTCAATGTTATAAAAGCGAGTCCTTTTTCCATCCGAGATTTCAATATTTAGAAATGTCCCCGCTTCAAAGAATTTCAAGTCGAGAGCATCATTTATCTCTTTATTGTCAATTGAAATGAGATGGTTTCCGGCTTTTACGCCGAGTTTATCGGCGATTGAGCTTTTCTTTACTCTCTCTATCTTAATCATTTTTTAAATAGCCACAAAGGCACTAAGTCGCGAAGCCACATCCCACCTTTATTATTTATTTTTGCTAAACCTAAACATAGATATTGTCTCTTTATGTGTTTTTGTTAATATAAATCATTAACTTGTAGAAAGGTTGGCTGAAAATGTTTAAAATACTTAATTAACGTTCAATTTTAATTTTGCCTTTATTTAAACCGGCAATTCTCAGAAGAGCGTCTTTATCTTCCCACTTATCAAATGTACTTTTCTTTATTTTTCCCTTCTTAATCTCAACGCTACCGTTGCCGGCTGGTGAAGAAATCATAATCTTGCAGTCGATTTTGTTTCCCTTTAAACTACTAATAAGGTCTACCGCCAGGATTTTTCCTAGATCGACTTCTTTCTTACCTTTTTCTATTATTTCTTTGAGTAATTTTCCGGAATCTATTCTTTTCTTAACCTTTTTAAGCAAGACATCAACGTCAAAAGGCTTGGTTAAATAGTCGGTTGCGCCGAGTTCATAACCCTTAGAATAATCGTCGAGTTCGGATTTGACTGTCAAAAAGGTAAAGGGAATTAAGGGATGTTTTTTCCGAATTGCTTTAAGAAATTCGAACCCATCCATTTCAGGCATTATAACATCGGATATTATTAAATCCGGAGTAGCTTTCTTCAGAATTTTCAAACCCTCTTTTCCGTTTTCGGCTGTTTTAACCTCATACCCTGCTTTTTCAAGAGCTTTTCTTATGATCATCCTTAAGGCTTTATTGTCTTCTAATACTAAAATCATTAGTCCTCCTTCCGTCTACCTTTACTTCTCCTTCGCTCTTTACCCGAACGTCTGTTAACGTAATGAAAATCCGATGGCATTTCAATAATGAATTTTGTACCTTTTCCGTAGTTGCTTTCAACGCTGATTTTCCCGAAATGTTCATTCACAACTTTCTTCACTAAAGATAACCCGATGCCTGTTCCCTTCTTTTTTCTGGATTTGAAATTCTTGAAAATCGAGTTTATGTCTCCTTTTATGCCCGAACCGTTATCTTTAACCCATATCTCCACCATGCTTTTTCCTAAATTCCTTCCTCCTAACTCTATTTTCCCCCTTTTTCCGACCTCTTCATAAGCATTATGTATAAGATTTACTATCACGGATTTCATAAGATTTTTGTCGCAGAAAACAGCTGGAAAATCATCGCTGAAAACTAAATCAATAGAAGAACAATCTCCGGTTACTATTTCTGCGCTCTCTTTGCTTAGCTTCTTAATATTAACCTTTTCTA
>CAYRCN010000181.1:0-3869 GCA_964422805.1 uncultured bacterium
CGTTAAAAAGCATTATTAGAGTAGAAGCACCCAGATACTTTGATATAGTTTGGCAGAATTGGAAAACAGAAAAGCCCGAACTAAAATTTTCAGGAAAAAACAAAATTCTTCATTGGGAAATAGATTTACTCGAAGCTTTTGAAGACGAAGATAACGCACCACCAAAACCTTACATTTTCCCGAGAATAACTGCCGGAGTCAAAAATGATTGGAAGGAAGTATCTCAAAATTTCAAAAAACATCTTGAAGGGAAATATACTCCACAACACAGCAAACAGGAAAAAATATATCAAGAAATTATAGACCTGATAAGGTTTGTAGACGTGCCATCCTATAAATTCAACTGTTATCCTAAAAGCGTGGAAGAAATTTTAGAAAACAAATTGGCAAATTCTCTTGATAAAACTTCTCTCTTGTACTCTGCTTTAGTATCACAGGGACATCCCGCCGAATTAGTTTTAGTTCGCTCAAAAACAAGAGGTGAATTAGCGAGAAAGGTTCCTTCTCTTTATCAATTCGACGGAGCTTTGATAAAACTCAAGGGTATATTCCTCGACCCTTCATCAGAACTCAATCCATACGGATACATAAGACCTGAATATCAGGGCGTATTAGGACTATCCGTAACAAAAGACGAATTTGTTCAAATACCACTATTTGAGCCTGATAAAGAAAAAACTTCAATTTCCAGAATTATAGAAATTAACGAGAAAGGCGAGGCAAAAATAGAAGAAAAAATGAAATTTCTTGGGAGTATGGCTACCAATCTTAAAAGTCTAAGATATATGAGAGAAGAAGATAAGAAAAACATGATTGAAAGCTATCTGAACAGAAATATACCTGGTTCAAACATAACGGATCTTTCTTTTAAGCATATAAATGACAGCGAGCGGGAAGTTCAAATTGATGTAAAATATCAAGCAAAAGGTCTGGCTTTAAAACAGGGTGATTTCTTACTATTCCATATACCGGGTATAGAATATTCCGCTTATTCCGTAGGAGCAACGGAGAGAAAATACCCAATTTACTGGGGAAAACTCGAAAAAGAAGAAAACGAAATAAAGATAAAAATTCCCGAAGGCTACACGGTTCGGTATCTGCCAAAAGAAATCAGCCTTTCAAATCCTTTCATCGAGTTCAAAAACACTCTTCTTAAAGACGCAAAAACGATTACTTATACGGATTATTATATAGATAAAGAAGAGTTGATTCCGGTAGAGTACTACGGGGAATACAAAGATGCTATCACCCAAATCGCCGAACTTCCTGAGGAATGGATAATATTGGAGAAAGAACAATAATAGTTTCGAATTAAAAAAGATAAAGATCCATTTATGTAATTTATTGCCAAACGCAGCTTTTGGCTATTAGCCTTTAGCTATTAGCTTAAAAAACAATAAAAACTTTTTTCTCTCTTGCGATAAACTTTAACGTTTAATTGTGGGGAGAAGGGTTAATGCTAAAGACAAAACGCGAATAGCTAATAGCTTAGTAATTAAAACGGAAGGGCTATAAGCCGGATTCTGTTATAGATAGCCATTGATCTTTGCAACTACCCGGGATTATAGGTCCGGGCAAGTGGACCTACCCTGTTTGTCTTGCATTAAAGGGGGTTTACCAGGCAACTCCTGTCACCAGGAGTCCGGTGAGCTCTTACCTCGCCTTTTCACCCTTACCCTGCAAAAGCAAGGCGGTATATTTTCTGTGGCACTTTCCGTCACCTTACGGTGCCTCCCTAAGGGAGCCTCTCTTACCCGCAATGTCCGGACTTTCCTCACCCTCATAAAGAGAGCGCGACTATCCGCCCTTCCGCTATATATATAAATTTAACGCTATGCGGAAAAATTACAAGTATTGTTATCTCAAATTAGTAATCTTCCTGATTAAAGAGGAATCCCGGTCAACGACCCAGACATCTTCTCCATCGAACGCAAGGTCTGTTGCTTGAAAACCAAGTTCGTATCTAAGGGAAGTAATTTCACTGGTTCCATCATCAAAAATTTTAACAGGAACCAAAACCTTACTCCCATATCTTGCACTCCATAATGTGTCACTAATAACCGTAAAACCCATTGGATGTGCACAACACAGAGTTTTCATTTCTTTCGATTGAAGGTTGACTTCAAGCATACAGGGGCCATATCCACCATTGTAAGAGATATACAGGTTAGAATTAAAATAGGCTATCCCCCAGAGAAAACTCCCATCAGGCATCCCTGATTGTGGCAAAAATATCAGAATCGAATCAATTATCGTTCCATTAGACCTATCGATTCCATAGCTATAATATTTATCATAGTGGAGAAAATCTCCTACGGAATCGCCAACAGAAGAATCACTGACAATCCACAATTTACCGTCTAAAAAATCAATCCCTTTTATATATGGTTTAACTACAGCAAAAGAATCTTCCAGATTAAGTTCCAGGTCAAGTTTATATATCATATTAAGACTATCATCTGTTACCCATAGATTTTCGCCGTCATATGTTATACCCCACGGACTGACCGGATCGTAAGGATTGGGTGGCAGATTATCTTCATCCTTGCAAGAGATAAATAAAAACATAACGATAAAACAAATAAAGAACGTACGCATATTTTACCTCCCTTAAACTATTCTTTAAATAAAAAGTTAAATAAAATCATTATTTAAGGAGAACTTTTTAATTTAATATAAAGTATATTAATTCTATTGAAAAAATTAATATTTTTTTCTCTGTGGGCTCTGTGTGATAATATTTTTTGGGGTGGGAGCGTTCATCCCCAATTCTCATAAAACTCCGGCTTACGGTCCTCAAATATATCGTTTAATTCCGTAACCTTTTTATCCCTGGCTTTTTCGGGATTTATATCTATCGAAAAAATTCCTTCTTCGCCCCTTCCTGTTTTTAATATTACTCTTCCCCCGGGATCAACAATTTCACTTTCGCCGGTAAACTCGTTCTTACTACCGAATCTTTCCTCGATTCCGTTCCTATTGGCAAGAACTATAAAAACTCTATTCTCTATTGCTCTTACTATTGCCGCTTGCTGATAATACGGTAACAACAGATTCGCTGAATGAAGTATAATATCAGCTCCTTTTAAAGCAAGCGTTCTCATAGCTTCCGGAAAAATCCAATCAAAACAAACAAGTAAACCAACTTTAACGTCATTAATTTCAAAAACGGGAAAACCCATATTTCCTGACTTGAAAATAGCTTTTTCCTCACGAAAAAGGTGTACTTTTCGGTAAACTCCTATAACACCTTCTCCGTCAAGAAGAATACTCGAGTTGTAAAGATGCTTCCCTTCTCTTTCGAGAAAGCCAACTGCCATTGTAACGCTATTTTTCCCGGCAATACCGATCAGCTCACCCGTTAACTTACCCCCTATCTCTTCACTTAAAGAATAAGCTTCTTCGGAATCTTCAAAAGTGTAACCTGTAAGAGCGAGTTCCGGAAGAACAAGTATCTCAGGTAAATCTGGCCTTGTAATATTTTCCCTGATTAACTCCAGATTTTTTTCAGGATTACCAAAAATAGGCGAAAATTGAAAAAAACCAACTCTCATGTAAAAATCTCCTTAATAAATATATATTATATAAAAAAAACTAAAAAGTAATTTACGATAAATGTCAAAAAAATCCAAATTTAAAGCCGGAAAAACCAAGAAAATATTTATGCTCTGGGATTTTCTTTGACTTTTTCTATCGCTTCTAAAACAATTGAGGTAACTTTTGAACGAAACCCCGAGCTATCCATTCTCGTTTTTACAACCGCATGCCCCACATCACTGGTTGTATAAAAGGGTTCACACTTTGTTAGAGCCAGAGCAATTATTTCTTCTCTATAAGGTTTGCAATTCTCATAATCAGGATAACTTTCA
>CAYRCN010000182.1:0-3821 GCA_964422805.1 uncultured bacterium
AATAACGGGACAATATTTCATAAAATACAATTCTTAAATTATCACCCTCCGAGCCGATTCAAATTCCATCATTTGATTTTTCGAAAAGAAAGTAATCCCATAGCTCTTCTCCCGGGTATGCTCAATAATGGAGTTTATAAATCTCCTGCGGGAGCCAGCTTTGGAGGAATAGTTATGGATGATATGAGCTTCAGAAAAACGGATATCATCGTCAATAAATTTCTTGAATATTGTAAGAATACAAAAATAAAAGAAGTATATTTAACTCTTCCTCCAGTGGTTTATTCAAAGGAAATGAATAAAAATTTAGAATACGTTCTTCTATATAACGGATTTTCTTATTCTAACAATATGTATACTTCTGTTATAAACCTGTCTCAATTGGAGGAAGACCCAATTAAAAATTTTCATCAAAATGCAAGAAACGCTATAAAGAAAGGAGAAAAATCTGAGCTGGAGGTAAAATTAAGTGAGGACTACGAAACTTTTTATCCTATCTTACTTAAAAATAAAGAAAAATTTAAAGTGTCTGTAACTCATTCTCTTGATGAATTAAAAAAACTCAATAGTCTTTTACCCGATACCTTAAAACTATTTCTGGTTTACAGAAAGGGAGTTCTTTTGGGTGGTTCTCTAATATTCGTCTGTAACGAAAGGACTCTTTTAGCCTTTTATATTGCTCTGGATTATGATTACCAGCAGTACAGACCAATAAATTACCTGCTTTACGAAATTATAAAATGGGGGCAGAAAAACAAATTCAAATATCTGGACCTGGGAGTAAATCAGGAAGAATCTAAAAGTAATCCAATGGAAGTAAACAGGGGATTAATATCATTCAAATCCAGTATGGGAGCTCAGTGTTTTTTCCGAAATCAACTGTACAAAAAGATTTAGGAGATAGAATTTTGCTATTTCCTCCGGGCAAAATTCTATAAAAATAAAAATTGGAAATAAAAACAGGCAGCATTAAAAATCTCTTTGGACAATCTTTTATTTACGGGATTGGACTTTTCTTAAGGAAAGCTCTGGCATTCCTTTTAATTCCTCTTTACACCCATGTCTTCACTAATACACAATATGGAAAACTTGCTATGATTTATTTACTATCCAGCGCGTTGACCTTATTCTTTTCACTCGGATTAAACGATGCTTTAATGAAACAACTATCAGAAAAGAACGCCAATGAAAAAGAAGTTTTCAGCCAATTCTTCTTTTTCCGATTAATTTATGTTTCAATTTTTCTAATCCCATTAATATTGAATTCGGAATGGATCGCATCATTACTTATTTATCCGGGCGACAGCCCTCTCGTTTCTCTTGCCGTTATCACTATATGGTTGGAGAGTTTAATCGAACCGGTTTTACTGCTTTTAAGAATACAAAACCGCTCAAAGAAATTTGTTATAATAAACACATTAAGATTTGTTACAAATATTAGCCTCAACATTCTTTTCGTCCTTCACTTTAAGCTTGGTATCGGAGGAGTACTCCTGGGAAATCTTGGAAGTAGTTCACTATTTTTCTTTATTCTTTACCCTGAAATACACAAGCTTCTAACGCCAAAATTTAATTTAAATCAAATAAAAAACCTTTTAAAATTCGGGTTACCTTTATTACCTATATGTATTATTATATGGTTAGGATTGGATCTGATCGATAGATGGATAATAAAATGGATTCTCGGCTTGGGAGAAACAGGTATATATACTCTCGGATATCAGTTTGGTATGGTAATGGGTATAACGGTACATGGATTTCGTGCTTCCTGGACCCCATTCTTTTTTAACAATCCTGACAAAAAACAACTATTCGCCGATTCCGCTATAACCTTTGTACGGCTATCCCTGATATTATGGGGGATTTTGACATTTTTCACACCGGAGATATTTCGACTTGCAGTAGCAAAAGAATACTGGCAAGCCCAAACAATCGTACCAATTATTGCTTTTTCTTACATACTATTCGGTCTTGAAGAAATCTTTACAGCCGGTTTCTACATTAAATCAAGAACCGGACTTCTAATACCTATTGCTCTAACTCCTCTTTTGATAAATATTTCACTTAATATTTATTTGATTCCTCGTTTTGGTATTATGGGAGCAGCGTTTGCAACCCTATTTGCTTTTCTCCTCTTTGCTCTTTTTTCTTACTTAATTGGTAATAAAATCTTCCCGGTAAATTACAATTTAAAAACAATCTCAATAGACTTATGCCTAAGCCTCCTTCTATTATATTTTACAAGATTAGCCGGCAGTACTCTATATCAAAGACTGCTGGCTTTTATTATTCTCTTTTTAGTCTTGATCTATAAAGAAAGAACAAGGATTAAAAGATTGTATAATCAATTTTCTAAAAAATACGAAGCTTGACAAATCGATATAGAAGCTTATAATCCTTACATGGCAAGGATTACACCCGGAAAGCAGCTTTTTAAAATTATCCAAAAAGAAAGCTTAAAAGTAGGTTTTAGAAATCTTCCATCCGTCTTCTGGAGTAAAATCTCATCACCATTGGCAAAAAAACTGACGCCTTTGACTAACGGAAGAGCAACAAGCCCTATAGTAATCAGCTTTTATTTAACAGAAATATGCAACCTAAACTGTAAAATGTGCTTCCTTAAACAGATTAAATCGGAAAAGAAATTTTTAAGTATGGATATAGTAAAAAAAGTCATAAAAGAACTTATTTATTTAAGACCTCGATATAACTTAACCGGAGGAGAACCGTTTCTTCATCCTGATATAAAAGAATTAATTACGCATATAAAATCAAAAGGACTTTATTTAAGTATCGTCTCAAATGGAACCCTTTTAGAAAATTTTGCAGAAACAATTGTCCATTCGGGCATTGATAAAATAGATATTTCAATTGATGGTACACCCGATAAACATGATTCAATCAGGAGATCTCCGGGAGCCTTTTCCAAAACCCTGAAGGGCATTCAGGCAATAAATTTCGAGAAAAAGAAGCAAAACAAAACAAAACCCAGTTTGGCAATTTACTCCTTATTAAATACAGACACCGATGTGAATTTTATAATGTCGTTTGCCCAGGAAAATTCTTTCAAAGAAATAAACTTTCTACATCTTTTATCTATAAACTCCGAAGATTTGAAAATATTCTCAGAAATATACAAAATAAAACCTCACTACTGGAAAGGGGCCATCATAGACGACAAAGGCTTCAAAATAGATAACTCTTTAATCAAAAAAATAAAATCTTATGAGCATGATCCAAATATTAAAATTAATATAAGATTTACTCCAAATATTCTGGAAACAGATTTAAACGACTATTACAATAAGGACAAAATTTTTCTTTATAAATTCAGAGGCAGGTGTACTGCTCCCTGGCTTGCAGCTACTATCAAGCCACCAGCTAAAGTTGAAATATGCCCGGATTTCCCTGTAGGAGACTTGACTCATGACAGTTTTCTCAAAATATGGAACGGGAAAAGAAGCAGGAACCTTAGAAAACAAATATTCGAGGGCAACATGTTGCCCGTCTGCAGTGGTTGCTGTAACTATTATATGTAAACGGTACACACCTCAGAGTGTGCTAAAAGAAATCGACACATAAGAACCAAAATTCCAAATATATAAATCATAAACAAGTAGACTAATCTTTTCTTCCGGATGAAACCTTTGAATCATTTATTAATTTCTGAAGTTCCCTTTTAACTTTCTGTATTCTCTCCTTTATCATTTTATCTCTTGCCTCTTTACTATTCCAATCTTCATTCTCGAGATAATCTAAATGATTCAAGTGATCTATATACTCGATTAAATATTTATCTTTCTCTTTTGTAATTTTAATCA
>CAYRCN010000183.1:0-3764 GCA_964422805.1 uncultured bacterium
GACCATGCTATGAAATATTTTTGGGGTTGGATGAGCGGAGCCGCGATTTTAGCGGGAATTCTTGCTTATTTCGGAGTTTAAATGGATATTCTAAAGAAATCTTTTAAAAAATCTATATGGGTTTTTCACCTGTCTACCGCAGCATGTAATAACTGTGATATTGAAGTTCTGGAGCTTCTAACGCCCAGGTATGACGTCGAGCGATTTGGTATAAAATTGGTAGGAAGTCCAAGGCATGCCGATGCTTTGCTTGTTTGTGGGTCCGTAAATGCTCATGCGAAACCAAGGCTTCTTGAAGTTTACCGTCAGACTCCCAAGCCCTGCCTCGTTGTTGCTTTCGGATCCTGCGGATGTTCTTCCGGTATATTCAGAGATAGTTACTCGATTGTCGGACCACTTGATAAAGTTTTAAAAGAAGAAGATCCGGACGTTAAGATTGTCTATATTCCCGGATGCCCTCCCAAACCGGAGGCAATGATAGAAGGTATAGTTATGGGACTGGGGGCCGTTTAATGAGTAAAGAAATTATAAAAGATTTGAAGAAAAAATTAAAGGGTAAGATAATAGATATGGCTGAGGTAAGAGACAACAGGATATACGTAAGAATTGATCCTAAGAATATTCTTGCTGTGATAGAATATTTATTTTTCAAATATAAATGTAAATTTTGTACAGCTAGCGGTATGGAAATGCGAGAAGGGATAGAAATAATATACCATTTAGCACGAGAAGATAAGAAAACATTGATAAATGTTAAGACGCTTATTCCTTTTCCCAATTTAGAAATAGATTCTGTAGGCAAAAAAATACCTGCTTTTAGATGGATAGAAAGAGAAATCAATGAAATGCTTGGAGTTACTTTTGTGGGACATCCGGATATGAGAAGGCTTATTCTTGCAGATTCTTTTCCAAAAGGAAAATATCCTTTGAGAAAGAATTTTAAACATTCCGATGTAACTGACGAAGATTATGATTATGAGAGGTCCGGATTATGAAGCAGACAATAATTCCTCTTGGTCCTTATCATCCGCTTCTTGAAGAGCCTGAGCACTTTAAGCTTTATGTCGAGGGTGAACGGGTTGTTGATCTCGATGTTGAGATAGGTTACAACCACAGGGGTATAGAGAAACTATCCGAGGGGAAAACATGGGACCAGGTCCCTTATCTTGTAGAGAGAATTTGCGGAATTTGTTCTACTTCACACCCTATGGCTTACTGTCTGGCTGTCGAGGATCTTGTGGGTTGCGAGATTCCCAGGCGAGCACAGCTTTTAAGAGTTGTTGTCTGTGAGCTGGAAAGAATACATTCTCATCTATTGTGGGTTGGTCTCGCAGGACATTTTATCGGGTATAATACGGTCTGGATGTGGGCGTGGAAGTATAGAGAAACGATTCTGGAGATATGCGAGAAGTTGACCGGAAACAGAAACCATTATGCTATGTTTAAACCCGGTGGAGTCAGAAGAGATTTTAATAAAGAGCAAATAGATTATGCGTTAGAGCATATTGTCGATGTGGAAAAGCCCACCAGGATGCTTACGGATGCCATTCTCGATGACCCCGTAATACATAAAAGGCTTAAAGGGATTGGAGTGTTGACAGAAAAAGATGCTATTCTCTATTCTGCGCTTGGACCTACATCTCGTGGTTCCAACGTACCCTGGGATGTACGTAATGATGAACCTCTTGAAGGTTTTAAAGACCTTAAATGGAAAGTTATTGTCCAAAAAGACGGTGATGTGTTCAGTAAAGGTGTGGTTCGCCTTCTTGAATGTTTTGAATCTGTTTCTTTAATAAAACAAGCTCTTATAGGCTTACCGGAAGGAGGAGCTATAGATGCCGACATAAAAGAGATTCCCGCAGGAGAAGGATGCGGTCGTTATGAGGCTCCGAGAGGCGAGGTTTTTCATTATGTGCGAAGCGATGGCTCCAATATGCCTTACCGGCATAAAGTTAGAGCTCCGACTTTTAATAACCTTCCTACTTTTAAAGCTTCGTGTAAGGGGGAAACGATTGCCGATGTTGCTTTGATTACGGCTTCAATCGATCCCTGCTATTGTTGTACAGAGAGAGTCGCTGTTGTCGATAAAAACAATAATGAAAAGATACTTAGAGAGAAAGACTTATTGAAGTTAAGCGTGGATAAAACGATGAGTATTATGAAGAAATTGGGTAAAACTCCTCCTCTCTATAATATGGAGATATGATGTTTAACAATATATTGTTATATCCGATTATAATTCCGTTTTTAGCAGGACTTTTTACCCTTATTGTTCCGCAGTTGAAAAAATTGAAACAATTAATAGCAGTCGCTGTAACGGCTTATCTGCTTATTCTTTCTTATCGTTTATTTAATTTGACTGGTGAGGTTGAAAGTCTATTTTCTTTTAATTTCTTGAATTACCGCGCGGATTTGATGCTTAGTTTGAGCCATATTAGCTGTTTTATGCTTTTATTTACTTATCTTTTTGGTTTTTTAATTTCAATATATCTTTTCAGTTCCCGGGATCAGGTTAAAACAGGGGATAATCAATTCATGACTTATTTCTTCTGGACTCTTGCGGGAGCATCTGGTGTATTTCTTTCCTTTAATTTATTATCCTTATTGATTTTCTGGGAAATGGTTACGGCTGTTTTCTTCCTTTATATCAATTTGGGTAAAGGTAAGGCTGCTTCCGATGCGGCGCGTAAAACCTATGTTATACTTGGATTTGCAGATGCTTTTCTCCTGTTCGGAATTGCATATATCTGGGTAAGTTTGGGAACCCTTAATATCAATTTAATTTCTATTTCGACAGCGGAAGGAATCCTACCAAGAGTTGTATTTTTTTCATTTGTAGTTGCCGCGCTTGCAAAGGCTGGAGCTGTACCCTTCCATACCTGGATACCGGCGATATCTGAAGAGACTCCCGTGTCTGTTATGGCGTTCATACCCGGTTCGCTCGATAAATTACTTGGTATTTATCTTTTAGCTATAACAATGCTTAAGTTATTTAATGTGGAACCGATTTTAAGTTTTATAGTCATGTTGATAGGAGCTCTTACAATTATTATCGGTGTTCTTATGGCTCTTATACAACATAACCTTAAAAAATTACTTTCGTATCACGCTGTCAGTCAGGTTGGATATATGGTTCTGGGTATTGCGAGTGGAAATCCTATTGGAATTTTAGGCGGATTATTTCATATGCTGAATAATGCAGTATATAAAGGCGGCTTATTCCTTTGTGCCGGTGCAGTCGAGAAGGAAACCGGTACGACTGAACTGGAAGAATTAGGCGGATTATATAGGAAAATGCCTTTCTTGATGGTTTCTAATCTGATTCTTGCGCTTGCTATTTCTGGGGTTCCGCCTTTTAATGGCTTTGCTTCAAAGTGGATGGTTTACCAGGGTGTCTTAAGTGCGGGCCAGCCTGTATTTCTCATATTAGCAATTTTCGGTAGTGCTCTTACACTTGCTTCTTTCTTAAAAGTTATTTATTCGATCTATTTTGGCGGGGCTTCTAAGATATATAATAAGGCAAGAAAGCCATCTTTATTTATGATAACACCTGTTGCCGTTCTGGCTATATTATGCTTATTCTTTGGAATTTTAGCCGCGTTTATTGTGAATCGTTTATTCATTCCCATGGAGTTTAGAGCCTTCGCAGGGCTGACTCCCTCTAATGTTTTCTCCAAGCTCAGTTTTGCTAACACTATATGGGATCCCGGTCTCGCTACTGTGGCGATGATTTTCGGACTCATAATTGGTATGGTATTTTATTT
>CAYRCN010000184.1:0-3735 GCA_964422805.1 uncultured bacterium
TTTTTTTTGACTGATGACCGGCGACTAGTGACTGATGACTATGTTAGCCACAAAGATCACAAAGGACACAAAGTTTTTTATTTTTTATGCTAACAGCAAAATACCAAGGGCTGAAAGCTACATATAATGTTGACTTTTATGTTATTAATGGTATCATTTAAACTATGAAAAGATTAACCTTTTTTGTTTTATGGGTTGTTTCTGTGCCTTTTTCTTTATTTTCCCTCAATCTTTATTTTGAACCACTCGGAGAATATGAAGAATATGCCGTTTATACTGATGTGGAAGTTCTTGGCAGATATGCGTTTCTTGTTGCAGGAAACAAGGGCGTCCATATATTTGATGTGTCGAATCTTAATTTCCCAAGGAAGATTTCTGTTATAGAGTCTATGGATTGCAGTTACGCGATTGATATAAAAGGCTTTAATTTGTATGTTGCGGATGGAATGGGAGGGGTGAGGATTTTTGATGTTCGAAATAAAAGTAAACCGGAGCAGATTTCTTTTATACCGACAAGTCAAAAATCTTTAGATGTAATTGTTTCCGGAGATTATTGCTTTGTGGCGGATGGCAAAGGAGGGTTTAGAGTATTTGATATATCGAAACCTTATTTTCCTTATGAGATATCAAGTTGGAAAGAATCCGATTATGTGAATTCAATCGCTTTGGCTTACGATTACGCCTTTTTTTCGGACGAGAAAGGTATCTTGTCTCTTTTGATTTCAGCTGAGCCAGATTCACTAAATGAATATAAAAGAATTAGTGGATTTAGCCCGATTAATAAAATTGTTTCGAATGGAAGGTTTCTTTTCGCGGCTTCAAGCGAGAGAGGTTTACTTGTTGGCGAAGTATTGAGTGTTTCTCATCCTTTGTTGCAGGAATTGCCTGGTAAATACGGTAATATTGAAGATATGTTCCTGTCAGGTTTTTATCTTTATGTTGTTCAGAATGGCAGTGTAGGAGTTCTTAATATGTTAGTTCCTTTTAATCCCTATTTTTCGGGTAACATTTATACAGATGCGGTGGTATCTGCAGTGTTTGTCCGGGATAATTTGGTTTATGCGGCTTGCGGTGCCGATGGTTTTAGAATTTTTAAAATTTCGGAATAGTAGTTTCTCAGCATTGCAATTCCATATAAAAAAAATTGTGATGTTTTCCTGAATCAAAACACTTGCGAAAGTTTAGTGGCTGTATATATTCGAACTTACAATGGATTTTGATTTTATTATAGTCGGTGCGGGTCCCGTAGGTTCATATCTTGCAAAGTCTCTTGCGGAAGAGGGCTGTTCTGTAGGTGTTTTTGATAGGAAAAGGGAAGTAGGAGAGGGAGTGATTTGCAGCGGTATAATCGGAAAAGATGCCTATGATAAATTTAATCTACCTGGAAAAGCAATTATCAGAAAAATATCATCACTTAAAGTTTTCTCTCCGTCTCTAATAGAGTTAAGATATGACAAGGAAGAACCTTTTGCTTATATTGCCGATAGGAAAATCTTCGACAGAGAATTAGTTAGAGAAGCTTCGAAAGCAGGGGCCGAAATTTTCCTGGGAAGCAATGTATTTGACATACATAAAGAAAAAAACGGGATTTTGATCAAGTATTCTAAAAACGGCCGGGAATTCCAAAAAAGTGCAAGATGCAGTATTATAGCCTCAGGGACTAATTTCGCTCTCCACAGAAAAATAGGTTTTTCTGCTCCCGAGAATATATTGTGGGGTAATAGAGTGGAGGCTATCGGTGGAGATGGAAATGGCTCCGTTGAGGTTTATATTTTGAGTAAACCCGATTTAAGTTCTTTTGGCTGGATTATTCCTTTAAACGGACATACAAGAATAGGTGCGCTTTCCGCTAAGAGCAGTCGGGAGCCCCTTGAAAATCTTATATATAAGAGTAACGGAAGATTTAATGTAGATATGGATAACGTAGAAAAAGCCCCCATCGCCTGTGGTAATTCTAAAAAAATAGCAGGGGAAAGAGTAATTGCAGTAGGTGAGGCTGCCGGGCAGGTTAAAACAACAACGGGAGGAGGAATATATTACGGGCTTATCGGCGCTTCTATAGCGAAGGAAATCCTTTTAAAAGCCGCTAAAACGGATAACTTCTCGGATAATACTTTAAAAGAGTATGAAAAGATATGGGCTGAAAGGATGGGAGATGAGATAAGAAACGGTATTATGGTAAGAAATGTGGCATCGAAGATTACTTCCCAATTAGTTGACAATGTTTTCGATTTTTTAAAGAAGAATCCATCTATAAAAGAAGATTTAGAGAACAGATTCACATTTGATTATCATCAGGATATTATTAAATCCGGTATTAAAATTTTTCTTAGTAAAATACCTAATAGGTTTTCTTCATTTATTTCTATATTTAAGTAGAAGGTAGCGCGGCACGGAAAAGCCTCTACTATGTAATAATAACCACAAAGACCGCGAAGGACACAAAGCCCCACCACACAACCTTTTTTTAGTTTTTGTTTTTACAACTTTAACTACTTAACCTAATCTGAAGGATTTATGCTTATTTTATTGGTGTAAACTTGAGCAGAAGTACGTCGTGGGGTGCAATTTCACATTTGAAATCTTCGTAATCCTGCTTCTGTATATCAATTATTCCAATATCTTCTTTGTTCCATATATCCCGAACTCTGTATTTACTGTATTTGCCCTTCAAAATCCATAGGTGATCCCAGGTTATTTTCATTTCTAATGTTACATCATCTGTGTTGTGAAAACATACAGCCCATGCTCCATTCGATAATTCTTTTACCCAGATTTCTTTTCCGGGATGATCCATCATTCGATAGCCCTGTTTGCCAAGTACATCCTGGTCGATGGCGATGACTTCTTTATTTGTAAGTATATCACGGATTTCATCGGACATATTTATAACATCGTTCCCTGTCATAAGAGGTGCTGCCAAGATACACCAGAGGGTAAAATGGGATCTGGATTCAGCTAAGGTTAAGCCTTTGTTACCCACTTCAAGCATGTCCGGATCATTCCAGTGTCCGGGTCCGGCGTATTTTTCAAGACCTACCTGTTCGTCTAATATCTCTTTCCATCCTAGGGAATAAACAGCCTGGCACTTATAACAATCGATTATATCCCCGGTTGTTCTCCATAGATGACCGATATCTTTTCCCCATTCCCAGGGTTTGTTGCTGCCCCATTCGCAGATACTGAAGACGATAGGCCTGCCCGCAGCTTTTAACGCTGCTCCCATGGTTTTGAAAGTTTCTTCCGCGTTAGCTTTGCCCGTATTGCACCAGTCATATTTTATATAATCGACACCCCAGGAGGCGTAAGTTCTCGCATCCTCGAATTCGTGTCCGCGTCCTCCCGGATAGTCGGCGCATGTTCTTGTACCTGCATCGTTATGAATTCCGAATTTGAATCCTTTCGAGTGGATATAATCGCCAAGTGTTTTCATTCCGTTTGGAAATCTTTTTGGGTCGGGTATTATTTGTCCGTTTTTATTTCGTTCTTTTGCTTCCCAGCCGTCGTCTATAACTATGTATTTATATCCAGCATCCCTCATACCATTCTTAATCATGGCTTCTACTGTTTCTTTTATCAGTTTTTCATTGATATTAGTTCCGAATGTATTCCAGCTGTTCCATCCCATTGGAGGTGTACGTGCAAGACCATCATCAAGCGCGTTAAGTCCAATAGGCTGTAGTAAAAGAACGAGACTAAAGATAATAAAGCAGTATATCCTTTTGTTAAAAGATA
>CAYRCN010000185.1:0-3714 GCA_964422805.1 uncultured bacterium
CTTCCTCCCTGAACTTCATGGTCATATTGCTGTGTTATCCATCTTCTGCTTCCTATATTTTTTGATGATAAAAGACCAATAAGAATTTTTTCCAGGTCCTCGGGAGCTTTAAATGAAAAAAACTCTCTATTATAATTTTTGACTTTCAGTCTCTTCTCGGGAATCGGTACTTTATTGAAGAGAAAATCGGGGTCGAGGTCTCCTACGACTTCTCCGTTATATTTTAAGATTAGTCTTCCCCCGCCGAATTTACCCATGACTGTAAATTCCACGTTTTCCTCTTCGAAAACGGAAGCGATTTTTTCCAGGTTTTCAGGCGGTACAGCCAGTACCATACGCTCCTGTGATTCCGAAACCCAGATTTCCCAGTAGGATAAACCTTCGTACTTTAAAGGCGCTTTTTCGAGGTCGACGGTGGCTCCTGTTTTCTCGCCCAGTTCTCCTATCGCTGAAGAAAAACCTCCGGCACCGCAATCTGTTGCCGCGCGGTAGAGATTTTTCTCTTTTGCTACCATCTGAACATCGAGCATCTTCTTTTCTTCTATTGGATTACCTATTTGTACCGCTCCTCCGGAGACGTCTTGAGATTGTTCGTCGAGACTTAAAGACGAGAAGGTCGCGCCGTGTATTCCGTCTCTTCCGGTTTTTCCTCCGAGAGCAACTATAAGGTCGCCCTCTTTAACTTGCTTTTTCAAATGTTTTTTCTTGATTATTCCAACGCTTCCGACAAAGATAAGGGGATTGTAATTAAAATCAGCATCGAAGTATACCGCTCCGCCCACCGTAGGAATTCCCATTTTGTTACCATAATCTCTTACCCCCGCTATTACTCCGCGTACTATTCTTCGGGGATGAAGAACGCCGGGAGCTAAATTTTTGCTTTTTGTTTCGGGGTCTCCGAAACAAAAAATATCGGTCGAGGCGATAGGTTTTGCTCCGAGACCGCATCCCATAGTGTCTCTTATTACTCCGCCGACTCCAGTTTCGGCACCGCCGTAAGGCTCGAGTGCCGAAGGATGGTTGTGTGTTTCCGCCTTATATGTAATTGCGTATTCCTCGTCGAACTCTACAGCTCCGGCGTTGTCAGAAAAGGAGAGCAATACATTGCTTTTGTTTATTTCTTCCGTTGCACCTTTAATGTATCCGAACAGGCTTTTCTTTTTGATAATATCTTTTTTGTCGGATTTTATAGGAGATTTGAAAGTCTTATGACAGCAGTGCTCGCTCCAGGTCTGAGCTATGGTTTCGAGCTCCAGATCGGTTGGTTCTCTGCCTTCACACTTGAAATATTCCTTAATTATTTTCATCTCTTCGAGGGTCAGCGCAAGAAGACCTTTTTTCGATATATCGACTAATTCTTTATCGGTAGCTTTACTTATCGGGATGATATTTTTTTTAAATTTATATGGCGAAGGATGCGGAAACTCGACCTCGAGGGGATCGACAGGTACTTGTATAAGGTCGTTCATTAAAAGCCGGTTTTGTATTTTTTTGAGCTCTTTATCAGACAACTTTCCTTTGAATATGTAACGTTTGCCCGTTTTTGTTCTTGTTACATTGTAATTAAGGTTATTGGCAACTTCCTTTAAAGTTTCTCCTTCTCCGTCGAAAACTCCGGGTTTATATACGATAGTTGTGGTTTTTCCTTCTCTATGTAGCAGCTTATTTATTGAATATTCCTCTATAGCAGGGTCGACCAGTACTTCATTTGTGAGTTTCTCGACGTCGGGAATGCGCAGGTCACCTTCTATGTAGAATATTTGGTTTATACATACTTTTTCTACTGAAGATATACCCAGTAGGAGAATATCATCCCGTAAAGAATTTGCTCGTGGATTTTCGAAATTTTTCTTGATTCCCTTTTCTACAAAAAACATAGCAATAAATATATTCCAATCTTGAAAAGTCAACACTTTTTTTGTACGCAGATAAACGCAGATTTAAAAGGATTTTTTTGTTGTTTTGTTTTTTTTACTCGAACCCCCGAACCCTTGATTCCTTGACACCTGACTGTAAGTAACAACAATTTACGCGAAGATACTTTGCTGTTAGCTATTTATTGGAACTATTTTTTGAAACATCTATCTAAATTAATAAAAGGAGGATATTATGGGTAAAAATTATAATGTGAAAAGAGTACTTATGCTGCATATAAGGATTGGCTTTTTGGTAACTCTTATCGCCTTTATTGCCGGTTTTATCTTTATTCCTGAGGTTGAAACGAAACCTTATCGGCCAGAAGTAAGGCGAGTTATAAGAATCGACAATTTGCCCGCTCAATTGGAAAATATAGTTGAACCTACACTTCCCAAAAGGCCCAAGCTGCCCGTGGCTGCGGAAACCGACGCGGAGGTGGAAACGGCAACTATCGATAAGACAAATATTATCGACGAGTCCGGAAAAATCTCGGACATAGAATTTGAGCTGCCCCCGTTTGTATATTATGAAGTTCCTCCAAAACCTTTAAACCTCGATAAGGTCAAATTTGACTATCCGGGAGTTTTTCAAATTGGCGGTACGGTTTTTCTGGAATTGTGGATAGATAAAGAGGGTAGTGTAAGAAACGTAATTCTTGTTAAATCCCTTCATCCCGCTTATGATAAAATTGCTGTCGAAGGTGCAAAGAAATTAAAATTTTCACCTGCGATCCAGAGAGATAAGCCGGTCGCTGTTCGTTATTCCTTCCCGGTTCGATTTGAACTTAAGTAGAATAGCGGGTAACTATGCGATTTTGAGTTTTGAGTTTTTAATTTTGAATGAAAAACTTAAAATTTAAAATTCAACATTCAACATTCATAATTACTGCAGTGTCTTTGTGGCTAAAAAAAGGGTTCTAGAGAAAAATAAGCCCTTGACTAATTATCTAATTATCTTAATTTTATAAATAAAAGGAGGCTTCAATGAGAAAGTTGATGTTAAGTCTTTCTTTTCTTATATTGGCTTTATTGGTCGGTTGCCAAAAAATGGAAGAATTCCGATATAGTGGTAATAAGGGGGGTACGTTAATAATATCATTATTAGATGAGCCGTCTAATTTAAATCCTATCTATCCTTCTCTTTCAGGGATTTCTCCTGTTTCCGCTCAATTATTTACTCCGTTAATTTCGGAAAAGCGGGATGGGAAAGTGCGACCCGCGCTCGCAGAATCCTGGACTTATTCAGAGGATTTAAAATCCATAACTTATACTATTGCTAAAGGTGCTACCTGGCATGATGGTAAACCGGTTACGGCTGAAGATGTTGTTTTTACGGTAGAACAAATACTTAGTAGCAGGAATAATTCTCCGCTGGCACAGAAATTGAATTATATTGAAAGTGTGGAAGCTCTTAATTCAAGGCAGGTTAGGTTTAATTTAAAGCAGGTGTACGCCGGTGAATTGCAGAGTACAAATATTTATCCGATTCCAAAGCATATTTTAGAAAGAGAAGAAAACCTCGCAAGATGCGATTTTAATTCTGATCCGGTAGGTTCAGGACCTTATAAAATGAAAGAATGGAATAAAGGAAAATGGATCGAATTGACCGCCAATACTGATTATTTCAGAGATAGGGCTCCTGCGGATAGGATAGTTTTCTACACCCCTTCTTCTATGGGTGAGCTTTTAGCTGAGTTGAAAGAAGGAAACATTGATGTGGCATTCGATATGCCTCCAGGGAATGATTATGGTGCTTTGAATTCTTATAATAAAGTTCTCTCACCGGGAAAATCTTATA
>CAYRCN010000186.1:0-3687 GCA_964422805.1 uncultured bacterium
TCATACATATAGCACAAATGCTTTTTTACCCTGTTTGAAGATTCGATAATTTAACTATTTAATGGGCGTTAGTCCAATGTCTATTCTTGACATACGTGTTTTGTAATTTATATTGTTACGTATGAATTATCTTTATTTAAAAATCAATATTAAGATAAATGGAGATGAGGTATGCTAACCGATAATATTCTTGATTTAATTGGTAATACTCCGGTGATTCAATTGAAGGGTGAGAATGTTTTTGCGAAAGCCGAGTTCTTAAACCCCGGTGGAAGCATAAAAGACCGTGTGGCATTGGCAATGATTGAAGGAGCCGAAAGGGATAATCGCCTCGATAAAGATTCGATTATTGTAGAACCCACCTCGGGCAATACCGGGATAGGAATCGCTCTTGTAGGTTGTTTAAAGGGATACAAGGTTATAATTGTTATGCCGGAAAATATGAGTATAGAACGTAAGAAGCTGATACGCACGCTGGGCGCGGAACTTATTCTTACTCCAGAAGAAGAAGGTATTAAAGGTTCTGTGGATTATGTTAAGAAAATGGCTGAGGAAGATCCAAATGTTGTAGTATGTCAGCAGTTCGAGAATCCGGATAATCCGCGAATTCACTATGAGGAAACTGCTCATGAGCTCTGGCGACAGATGAGAGGAGAGATCAATAGTTTTGTCGCCGGTGTCGGAAGTGGCGGGACTCTTCAGGGAGTGGGAAAATTTCTTAAGGAGCATAACAGCGATATCAGAATTGTTGCGGTAGAGCCCAAAAATGTATCTGCGATTCTCGGTCACGAGCCCGGCCTTCACCAGATACAGGGAATTGGAGATGGTTTTGTTCCGGACATTTTAGATGTGTCTCTTGTGGATGAGGTTATCGAGGTAACCGATGAAGATGCGATTGAAACGACCCGTCAACTGGGTAGGAATTACGGACTCATGGTAGGAATCTCTTCCGGCGCGAATGTCTGGGCGGCTAGACAATTTGCTCGTAATCACAAGGGAAATGTTACAACCGTTCTTCCGGACCGTGCCGAGCGTTACTTCAGTACCGCATTGATGTAAATTTTTGAAGGGGGAGGAAATATAAAATGAAAATTAAATATATTTTAGTAGTAAGTTTCTTTCTTGTGACGATATCCTGTAGTAAAATAAAGCATAATGGAGGCAGATTTGGTTATCCGATTACCCCTGTTTCGTTTAAAAATGTAAAAATAACAGACGATTTCTGGTCAAAACGTATTGAAACAAATAGAACCGTTACGATACCGTTTGGGTTTGAGAAATGCAAAAATGAAGGAAGGATAAGAAATTTTGCAAGAGCAGGTGGCTTATTAGAAGGAGAATATGAGGGTAAAATGCCCTTTGATGACACTGATGTTTATAAAATAATCGAAGGGGCATCGTATTCTTTGGCTGTTCATCCTGATTCCGAGTTAGAAAATTATATAGATGGTATTATCGAAAAAATTGCCGCAGCACAGGAAGATGATGGATATCTTTGTACCTGGAAGACTATAAATCCGGATACGACTCCCGCGTGGTGGGTGGAGCCGGGTCCTCGCTGGCACAATCTTGGTTCGAGTCATGAATTATATAATTCGGGTCACATGTATGAGGCGGCAGTCGCTCATTATAAAGCTACCGGGAAAAGAAACTTTTTAAATATCGCTTTGAAAAATGCAGATTTGATTGCCCGTACATTTGGTCCGGGGAAAAAGCTCGAGGTGCCCGGGCATCAAATTATTGAGACAGGGCTTATTAAATTATATCTGGTAACAAATGATAAGAAGTATCTTGATATGGCAAAATTCTTTTTAGACCAGAGAGGCAATGCCGAAGGGCATGAACTCTATGGCTCGTACAGTCAGGATCATAAGTTAGTAACCCAGCAGGATGAAGCTGTAGGACATGCCGTACGTGCTGTTTATATGTATGCGGGTATGGCAGATATCGCAGCAATTATGAATGATTCTTCTTACCTTAAGGCAGTTGATAAGATTTGGGAAAATGTTGTTTCGAGAAAATTATATATTACGGGAGGAATTGGTGCGCGGCATGATGGAGAGTCGTTTGGTGACGATTATGAGTTACCCAACTTAACTTCTTATAATGAGACCTGCGCCGCTATTGGTAATATTTATTGGAATCATAGAATGTTTTTACTCCACGGTGAAGCAAAATATATAGATGTTCTGGAGCGTACTCTTTATAATGGAATGATTTCGGGTGTCTCCCTGGAAGGCAATTCATTCTTTTATCCGAATTGCCTCCAGTCAGATGGAAAATATAAATTTAATCAGGGTTCTCTAACCAGAAAACCATGGTTTGACTGTTCGTGTTGTCCGACAAACGTTACTCGTTTTATCCCCTCGGTGCCTAATTATATCTATGCTCACAAAGGCGATTCGTTATATGTGAATCTCTTTGTTGCAAGTGAAGCTAATATCGAGATGGGGAATATAAGGCTAAATATTTCAGAGGAAACCAAGTATCCCTGGGATGGAAAGGTCAAAATTATAATAAATCCGGAGAAGGATGAAATATTTACTGTAAATATACGTATTCCCGGATGGGCTTTGGAGAAAGTTGTGCCTAGTGATTTGTATCATTATTTAAAAACCAATGGTGAAAAGATTACTCTAAAAGTGAATGACGAGGCTCTCGATTTGAACATAAATAAAGGATTTACAGGTATTACACGCAGATGGTCGAAAGGTGATATAATAGAATTAGATTTGCCTATGCCTGTTCGCCGGGTTTTGGCACATGAGGAAGTTAAAAGTGACCGTAATAAGGTTGCTTTAATCCGGGGTCCTATTGTATATTGTGCCGAGTGGGTAGATAATGATATCAATGTTCTTGATGTTGTGGTACCGGATAATGCGGAAATGAAGACTGAATACAGGGAAGATTTATTGAATGGGTTAATTATAATTAAGGGCAATGTATTGGATAAAGAAGGCGGTAAAGTAGAATTGGCTGCCATACCATACTATGCATGGTCTCATCGTGGTCCCGGAGAAATGGCGGTATGGTTATATAGAGAATAGGTATTAGGTCAAACCTTAATAATTTTGAATTATGAATTTTGAACGTCGATAATTTTGAATTTTGAGTTTTGAATTTTGAATTGGAAAAAAACTATAAAAAAAATTGGATTATGAAGTTTGAAATCAAACAGATAGGAATAATCCACACTCCATACAAGACAAAAGAGGAGTGTCCGATTCAAGGGAACGTAAGGCCTGAAGGGAAGGGCAGTGTTGAAGTTTTTGATAAATATGCTGAAGCCCTGGAAACTATTGAGACGTTTTCGCATATAATGTTGTTTTTTATACTCGATAGATCCGGTGAGGTTAAATTATCCCGACCAACTTTCCTGGATGATAAACCTCATGGGGTTTTTGCTTCGAGGCATCCCTGCAGACCGAATGGAATTGGTTTTTCCATAGTGAGATTGGAAGAAAGAAATGGAAATATTTTAAAGGTGAGTGGAATAGATATGCTGGACAACACTCCTCTAATAGATATTAAACCTTATGTACCTAAGTTTGATTGTCTTGTGGATGCCAATAATGGATGGCTTGAAGAAAAGGGACTGCGCCCTAAACCGAAGGGCAGAGAATAACGAATAGCTAAGGCTATTCGAGTCAAGAGTCATGCGTCTTGAGTCTCGCGTCAAATAAAAAA
>CAYRCN010000187.1:0-3674 GCA_964422805.1 uncultured bacterium
CATATTATTTATATATTTCCTTAACTTTCATGTTAGAATTATAAGGAGAATTCAATTTTTGTCAATATAGGATTTTAGAGTCTGGGATACAGGTGGTAATTGGTGGCGTGAAAAATCGTAAAGAATGGCTGTCAATCCTTACTAATCGACGAAAAATCGGAAAAAGTATCAGAAAAAGACCCGACCGCCCAGTGCAAAACAGAAGAATCATTTTTAAAATAATTGTTGTAAAGAGAAGAATTTAAAGAGCCCCCCGAAAAAGAAGAAATAAAATCAAAAGGGGTTGTAGGGAAGGGTCTTGACTCCTTGATTCCTTGACCCCTTGACCCCTTTGTTGTATTGCCTATTTTTTAAAACAAAGTTCGAACCGGTTTTTTCGTTTTGAAAAATGCAAAGTATTTAGTCAAGGTGGACATCTTTTAGCCAGAATAACAACATGCCTTTATCGTCTCTAATTCTTACCCAACCTATAGGTTCTGTCCAATTGTCCTTGCTTTCAATATCATAAAAATGGTAAATTCCTAGTCTGAAGAACTCTTCTTTTTGTTCAATAATTTCGAGTAGAGGTTTTTGTTCTTCTTTTGAAATAATCTTAAAACTACTATTCCTGTTAGCTTGCTTATAAAGTTTCCTTTTGCCACTATTTGTGAAGTAAAATATATCAACAAAAAAACGAGAAGGTATAGGGATACTATCTATCATTATAATTGTGAGACAAAAGTTTTTTTCTAATTCTTTTGTGTTAATCCAAGTCTTCGAACCTTTTTTTGTATCGTAAACAAATTCTAAATAATCCCCATTCCCTGCTGTTAAAGGATATTTATAGTTCTGTACCGAACTATCAAGAACAATAGGCTGGTAGCCAAAATTGCTTATAGGAATTGTTTCTTTTATGACATCCAAAGTTTCACTTAGTTTAAAATCTTTATCATTTTTGGAATAGGTCTGGAGTTCTCTTCCTCTCTTTACTCCAGAGTTAATTATTAGTATTCCTATAGTTTCCTTTAGGGTATGTCTTAGCTCTGGTGAATAAGTTACATGATATTTTTCAAATGGTGCGTCTCCAAAGAGAAGAATAGAGAAAAGAAATTTTAGAAACAGTGTTTTACTTAAAATTGATATTTTCATATTTTAAAAGTTAGGAATATAACTTAAGAAGTCAAGGTGGTATTTAAACTTTCTAAGAAAAATCGAACCGGGTTTTTATTTTAGGGTTCTTCAAGTGTTTGCTAAGAGCTTTTGTCTAAATTATTCAAGAAGTCAAAAACTGATGGGGATTTATCCTCTATGTTCTTTACAATTTTCTTTTGCCATTTTGTTGGCAGAGATTTAAAAATCTTTTTTATTTTTTTTCTCTGGGATGTTTTCTTAAGCAGAAACTCACCAATTTCTTTTGCGGCTTTTAGGTCTCTAATCATTTTTTCTTCTTTCTTACGTCTTTCGAATACTATAAATTTATGAAGAACGTAGGCTGCCGGTTCGGGTAGTATGACTTTTATATCTTTGAATTCTATCTTAATCGTTTGAGATTGTAAAAGATTTAAGTAGCGCAATCCTTGAGCATTTAAGTGCAGTTTTGAAATCTCATACGGCTTGTCACCTTTTCCTCTGCCAAGTTCAGGGGTTAAAAATTCCAGTTCAAGTTCCGGATGAACATATTTTGTATATCCCGAAGGATAATTCTGAACAGGTCTAAAATCCAGCGTTTTAAGTATTTTTGGAATATCGATTTCCTTATTTACCTTGAAAGGATTTGGTATTAAAAAATCTATATCTAGTGTTCTTACTGCTGGAATTTCAGGAGAATTATCAAAATAGATTCTATAGAAGTAATAACACCAGCTTCAAACTAAAATTATTTCATTTAAAACTCCGGCTTTTTGCAAGGCTCGGAGAGTAGAGAAAAATAAATTACTTTTTGCTTTCATTTATCATTTTTATCATTTTTTTTATATCTTTTCTAACCTGTTGTTTAAGTTTTTCCAATTTCCTTCTTTCTTCTATTTCTTTCTTCATTTTTTCCAACTCTTCTTTTTTTAGTTTTCCTAAATATTCAAAAACCCCCTTTTTCCCTTTCCGATAATTAAGGTAATAGTAAATGTTGCCTTTAATATTTTTCTTAACTAAACTGCCCCTAGGGAATTCCGTTATTTTTTCCTCATAGCTTTTTTTAAGTTTTCTCAAACGTTCTAATTCTTCCTTTAATACACCGTTTAATATTTCCAATTTTATCTCCCCTGGTTACCAGACAAATTTTATTTTTTTGAATTTTGTCAGGTAAGATAGTCGGCAGCCCGTATAGTTACCAGACAATTTTGTTTATATTATAAACCGTCTGGTAACATTTGTCAAGCTCTGAAGGGGAAACAGAGAAAAATATTTTAAATTTTCTAAAACAATTTTTGTTTTTGATTTTTCTTCTTTAGGTGGGGGTAGGGGACTAAGGACTATCGACCAGTGACTAAAGACTAGATTCTCTTTTTCTTCTTTTTGAATTGAAAGTTTTATCCCTCTTTTGTTTTTAAGCCTTTGGGGTGGGGGGGTAATTCAAAATTTATATATATCCTAACTTCCGGCTTCTGGCTCCTGACTTCTTTTTTGTATTCTCTAGCTAATTTTTACTTTTTAACCACCAATTCCACGCGCCGATTCTGGGCTTTCCCAGTAGCAGTTGTATTAGGAGCGACTGGGGTAGATTCACCATACCCTTTTGTAGAAAGTCGTGAGTCAGAAATACCTCCGGAAACCAGATATGACTTAACTGATTCGGCACGTTGCTGGGAAAGAATTTGATTTTTATCCGTAGGTCCGTCTGAATCGGTGTGCCCTTCAATAATCAGTTTCATGGTCGATTCGGCCTTGAGCATGGCGATAATTTTATCCAGAGTGGGCTTTGATTCATCTCGAATGATATCTGAATCAACGTCAAAATTAATTCCGTAAAGCCTTGTCCTCCCGAACTCTAAAAGCTCCTTGGTTATTTGTTCCTGCATCCCTCCCTCCCAATGAGGACAGCCACCGACTTCTTTAGATATTTTTGTTCCGTTCCATACTCCACCTGGTGAATCTTCCTGTCCTTCATACCACCACCGACCTATAAACTTTTCACCATCGGAGGTGAATATCATGATAGCCGGACCCTTAGAACTTGATTCTCTCCAGGTAAATTTCATAATACGACCTTCAATACCTCCATTTAATAAACCTTCCTGGTATTCATAACATCCGGTAACTGATGTCCCCTGCTGTAGGAGATGAAAGTCATTATAGTTTGTTTCGTAAGTTCCCGAAACATTGGGTAACGGCGTTTTTGTCAGCTGTTTTCCGTAGGCATGAAACTCCATGAGTTCCGTATATTCGTTAGAACCGTGATTATTAAGGATGGTCAGACGAAGCCATTTTCCCGATTTATCAACTGTTACCGGAAATTTCTGATTGTCTTCCTTATCAATAAGCGAAACACTGGCGATTTTAGTAAATCCCTCTTTGGGACCCACATCCGAGAGTTCGACAAGAATGTCCTTTGCGCCACGTCCCTCTTTATCTATATGATAAGTATCAAACTGCAAGCTATCAATAACACTTTTTTCAGTAAGTTCAAACACAAATGTATTATCCGAAATTTTCCCTTCAGCACAGCACCAGCCGGTCCGTGGATTTTCGTCCATAATCAT
>CAYRCN010000188.1:0-3671 GCA_964422805.1 uncultured bacterium
CATTCTGCGCCGGGTAGTCCTCATTTCCTGGCTAAAAGGCTAAAGGCTTCTGTAATTAACGCTGGAGACGGTTGTCACGAACACCCCACTCAGGCGCTGTTAGATATTATGACAATAAAGAAAAATTTTCCTTCATTTAAAGGTTTAAAAATTGCTATTATCGGAGACATTAAACATTCCCGGGTTAGTCGTTCTCTAATTTTAGGGCTTAAGAAAATGGGAGCTAAGATTACGGTTTGCGCGCCTCCCACACTTCTGCCTCTCTGGTTTGAACCGTTTGGCGTCGAATTTGAATATAGTTTAGAGAAAACGCTTCCGGGCAAAGATATTCTTTATATCTTAAGGATTCAGAAGGAGAGACAGGCAGAGAGTTTTCTCCCTTCCCTCAGAGAGTATATAAAGAACTACTCTCTTACCTATGAGAAGCTTAAAAAGTTTGCTTCTAAAGAGGTGCTAATAATGCATCCCGGGCCAATTAACAGAGGAATAGAAATTGAATCGAGGATAGCGGATTCAGAGTATTCTCTTGTTCTAAATCAAGTGACTTCGGGAGTAGCTGTAAGGATGAGTGTTCTTTATCTTTTAACACAGAGGAAATTATATGGATCTAAAAATTAAAAACGTACATCTCTTTGACCCTTTGAATGGGATTGATGAAGTTGGAACGCTCTTGATTGATAAGGGTAAAGTCGTAAAGGGATCAAAATCTTCCGCCAAGCAGGAAATAGATGGAAAAGGGCTATATCTTTTTCCTGGTTTCGTCGATGTCCATTCCCATTTTCGCGAACCCGGTGCTGAGGATGCGGAGACCATAGAAACAGGATCGAAGGCTGCCGTTAAAGGAGGTTATACATCTGTTTGCGTAATGCCTAACACGGATCCTCCGATTGACAATGAAGGTGTTGCACGTTTTATAAAGGAAAAAAGAGAAGAAGTTGGCCTTTGCAGGGTTTTTCCTATAGGTACTGTTACAAAAGGAAGAGAAGGGAAAGAGCTTTCAGAGATGGCACATCTTTACGAAGCGGGTTGCATTGCATTTAGTGATGACGGGAGTTGTGTTATGAATTCATCTATAATGCGAAATGCTCTAGAATATTCCAAGTTATTTAATGTTCCTATAATTGACCATCCTGAAGATGTTTCTCTCTCGGATAAGGGGCAAATGCACGAAGGTTCTGTTTCTACGGAGTTGGGCTTTAAAGGTATACCTGATATATCTGAATCAACAGTTGTGGCGAGAGATATTTTGTTATCGAAGTTTACACAGGGAAGAATTCATCTTGCTCATGTTTCAACGGCGGATTCGGTTAAACTGATTAAAGATTGGAAAACTGACAAGGTGACTTCGGAGGTTACTCCTCACCATTTGCTTTTGAGCGATGATGAAATTAGGGATTTTGATCCGAATAAAAAGATGAAACCTCCCTTAAGAACCCGTTATGATGTTGAAGTTATGCAAAAGGCTATAAAAGAGGGTCTAATAGAAGTTGTGGCAACCGATCATGCTCCGCATCCGGATTATAAAAAAGAGCTTGAGTTTACAGAGGCGGCTTTTGGTGTAACTGGTTTGGAAACTTCTTTCGCGGTTTTGTACACAGAACTTGTTGAAAAAAAGAAATTCACTCTTGGTATACTGATTAAGGCTCTATCATCGTCGCCTTGTAGGATATTTGATCTACCCCTTGGAGAAGTGAAAGAAGGAGCAACAGCTGATTTCACAATTGTCGATCTTAAAGGTGTTTGGGAGGTTACCATGGATGTTTTTGCTTCAAAGGCGAAGAATTCTCCTTTCCTGGGCCGGAAATTAGAAGGAATTGTAAGATACTGTATAGTTGATGGAAAAATAATTTTTAAAAATGGTGATTTTATAAGTAAGAAAGTATGAAAGAAAGATTCGGTCCCGCGTATTTGGAAATTGCCAGCACATTCGATAGTAAACTTCTTGATACCCTTGAGGAAAGCGTTGGAGAAAAAAGTCGCTTTGAATACCTCAGAAGCCTTTTGTTGCGATATTTGAAACCAAGGTCTATTAAGACAACTTTTTCCGATTTTATTGCTGACCACAGCGTAAAGATATTTGTTGAGATTGATAATGAAGATCTTGCTTACATTCGGGATATATTCATTAGATTAAAAGAAGATAAATTGTATAAAAAGGATAGGAAATTTTTGTGCGATTTATTCCTCAATGCTTTGGATAAAGGCGAGCATTTTTTTGTTATACTTTTATCTGCTTTAATTAAATTGTATCCCGGTGAACTACTAGAAGGGTTTGGGGACGCTTTAATAATTGGTAAGAGACTGCTTGATGTTATCTTGGAGGGTATTCCTGAGCAGGAAGTTAAACCGTTTGCGAGATTGGTAACAAAAGAGCCTATCTTTGTTGGGTTTCCTGCGCGTAATTTAAGCATAGGAGATTTGGGTCGCTTTCTCGCTCGTTATGGTTTCACCCCTTCTATGTTTACCAAAATACATGATATTTTGATAGAGGATTTTACTGAAAGGGAATCCGGTGATATCGTTTCTCTTTTCAGAAATTCCGAGATAACCAGCACACAGGCTTTAAGAAATTTTCCTTTCGGGGATTTTTTTGTGCCTTCAATGAACACGTTGCAAAATCTGGCAAAAATAGCTTCTCAGAAGTCTGTCAAGTCAAAAAGGAAGTTAATGGACAGAGATAGGGTTCTGGATGGGAAGGATATGAAAGTCAGGGAAGAGACCAACAAATTTCTGCAAAAAAGTCTTAATAAATTGCAAGGCTTGATAGATGTAAAGAATCAAGATTTATCTATAGCACTGACAAAAGTGCAGGAAGAGATTACGAAGCTTGAGGAAACATTGAAGTTGCACCTTAGGATGGTTCAGGAACTTAAGGACTCGGGTGGAACACTAAAAGACGAAATTGACCAGAATAGGGTTCTTCAAGGTATAAAACCGCAGGATATAGTTACTCTGTTGCCACCTGTTTCATCCTGGGCAATTGAGAAAACCGTAATAGAGTTCTGGAAGGCGCAGCCATTTCTGGCTATTATAAGTCCAGCTTCTGAAAAAGCAATAATTCATTATTTGCGTAAAACAGAACGAGCGACTAAAGACAACCAGCTTTTTTCTAAATTGAGTTCAAATTCGAAGAGATCGTTTCTGCCGGACGTTAAAAAAGTGATATATAATTATAAGTCAGTTTTTTATGAAATACTTGAGGTTATTTATGTTCGTGATATTATTAACAACATGATAGAGATATGGCCTCCTTCCGTTGATTTTGATAATGCGAGGTCAAGAAGAAACGGAGACAAAATAATTCATCTCGTGGGTCTTAATTTATTGCCGAGAGGAAAATTTTATAGATTTTCTAAGGCGGGTAAGATTGAACCCAAAATAGATCAAGAAAATATAGAATTAAAGGCGGAAATCTCTAAAGTTCTCCGAAAGAAGTTTTCCTCTCTGGTTTCCACGCTTGTTTATGATATAAGAGGTTCTACTTTTATGTCTCATCGGTTAAGAGATGCAGAAAGAGAAAGATCCATTATTTCTTTATTTCAATCGAATATTTTCGAGGCTTCCAGAAAGGGTTCTTCTTTCATATTAAAGGATACCGGAGACGGCGGAATTTTATGGTTTGGGAGTAATTCTCAAAAGCTTTATAGAAATATTTATAAAACTTCTCGGAC
>CAYRCN010000189.1:0-3586 GCA_964422805.1 uncultured bacterium
CTTTCATCCTGACAGGCAACTATAATTCCGGAAGGTTTATGCTCAATTCTAACCGCAGAACTGGCTTTATTAACATGTTGACCTCCGGGCCCTGAGGCCGAATAAAAATCAATATCTAAATCCTCAGGATTTATATGGATTTCCACTTCTTCCCTCTCAGGAAGAACCGCAACAGAAACAGCCGAAGTATGTATTCTACCACCCGACTCGGTAACAGGTATTCTCTGTACTCTATGAACACCACTTTCAAACTTTAAATTCCCATAAATATTACCTCCTGAAACAAGACTAATAACCTCCTTATAACCGTTCATACCCGACTTGCTGAAATCTACCACTTCGAATTTCCATCCCTGACTTTCCGAATATCTTGTGTACATACGCAAAAGATCAACCGCAAATAAAGCAGCTTCTTCCCCGCCAGTTCCGGCGCGTATCTCAAGTACCGCGTTTTTCTTATCTTCTGAATCTTCCGGTAATAAAGCATTTCTTATTTTATCTAAAAGTTGTTTCTTTTGGTTTTTTAAGTCACGAAGTTCTTCCTCTGCAAGAATAATCATTTCCTCATCCTCTGTCTCCGATAAAATTTTCTCGTCTTCCTTTATCTTAGCCATAACATTCATATATTCATTAAAAGGCAATATTATATTCTCCAAAGATTTTTTTTCCTGAGAAAGCTCTATTGTTTTTTTTCTATCTTTAATAATCTCAGGATCTTGCAGTGATTTAATAACTTTTTCGTACTTAACTTTACACTCTTCAGCTTTTTGAAGAAATAAGGAAAGATTTTCGGCCATTTACAACAACCTATCGTAAAGTTCCGGGAGAATAACTGACGCATCACCAAAAATAGAGTAATCGAGGTATTCGCTAAGAACAGTTTTCTCCCTATTTATTTCAATTACAAGCGCTCCATTTTCTTTAGAAATCAAGGGTATTGAAGCGGCAGGTTGAACCACCCCGGAAGTTCCGATAACAAAGCATAATTCGCTACTCTCTGCATATGCCCTTGCTTTTATTAAGGATTTATACGGAAGTGGCTCTCCAAACCACACCACATCCGGCCTAATAAGTCCACCACACTTATCACATTCTGGTATTTTTTTTGAATTTATTTCACCAAAAATTTTTCCGCAATTATTACACTTATTCCTGTAAATATTTCCGTGAAGTTCTATAACTTTATTAGAACCAGCTCTTTGATGCAAATTATCAATATTTTGCGTAACAACTGCAAAATGCTTAAAAATACTTTGCATTTTAGCCAAAGTGTAATGGGAAGGGTTGGGCAATTTTTTCTTTATCATTTCCTTAATCTCAAGATGCCATTCCCAAACTTTCTGAGGATTTTCATCGAATGCTTCAACAGTAAAAGGTGTCTTATTGTTCCAAAAACCTTCGTTACCCCTAAATGTAGGAATACCTGAAGGCGCCGAACTCCCAGCACCAGTTAATGCGAAAGCAGTTTTTGCACTTTTTATTCTCTTCAAAATTCCATCATCTATTTTCATAACCGTAAAGTAATTACTATCTTCTCTTTGTCAATATTTATCTTTAAAAAGAACTTAGCACAGTAAAACCGCTAATGTACAATATTAACCACAAAGACCGCAAAGGACACAAAACCTCATCCCACCCAACCTTAATTATTGCACTTCTTAAAAACATCACATTAGAGAGAAATATATAGTTAAAAAAAGTAGGATCTTCGTGCTCTTTGAGTACTTTGTGGTTCAATTATTTTGTTAAAAATAAAAAATTAACTGGAAGTACCTCGAACTACCATACTTCAGGTGGGGGATTTTGTAATTCATAATCCCCGGTCATATATCGCTGAACGAAAATTAAATCGTATCCCTTATCATAGTAATACCATATCTGATAAGAGTCACCACTAGGATTAAAAGGCTCATCCACAACATAATCAGGAGGTCCTAAAACAATATAAACCTTTCCTCTATCTGTCCGCCATCCTTCAAAAAGAGAACCCCGCCCAAAATTCTTATTAGCATAATCAACTCTCTGAAAATACTCAACCAAGAACTCATTTACTCCATCTTCAGGCGTGGGATCTTTACTTTCCCAGAATTCATTCCAGACTTTTTCCCGTTCTTCAACTTTTGCGTTAAGCAATTTCTTTTCCTCCTCTATAGATGAAATATAAGCAATTTGTTTAATTCTCTCGAAATATCTTTTCGACTTGAAAAACGGTCTCCATACCATAAAAGAAATCGATTTCCTAACAACTTCCTTTTTATTAACGTTCTTCACCTCCGCTATAAAATTGTAAAAACCTTCCTCAAATCTATCTGCAGGAATAGTAACTTCAACATTTTGATTCTTTTTATCTGGAAGGACAGTATCTCTTTTGAAATAAGTTTCTTTATCCTCGTCAGTAAAATAAAAATTAAGGTGGGTTTTACCCTTTTCAAAGCTAAAGATATTCAATCCAATCCTGACTGTATCTTTATCGGTAATAACCTCTCTTGAAGGATTTGAAAACCACCTTATGGATCCGATATCTGTTGGTTTTAATCTGGATACCTCTAATTTTGCGGATCTACTCCATACTCTATTTGAATTACGATCCGATACTCTTAGAACAACTTCAATCTTTCCTTCAGGAACTTTCATTTTCATAAGATCTCTATAATAAATATTATCGGATGTCGTCTCTTTATACTTATAAACCGAAAATTTATTTCTCTTACTTTCTCCTCCCAATTGATAGTTATCTTTTTTTAAAACCAAAGAGGTTAAAAACTCTCCGTAATAAACAGTGTCTTTCTTCTGGAAGATTAAATCAGAATAAGGTAATCCATAGTTCACAATAACATAAGGAATAGAGCTTGTATCTCTATCAATCTGAAAATCTACGTTAATACCGACAAATAATAAATAAAACGAAATCATCTTAAACCACCTTCATACATTATTAAGAAAACCGTATATTCAATTTTTTGATTTTTCTATAAAGAGTAGAAGGATGAATGCCCAAAATATCAGCAGCTTTACTCTTATCATTTTTTGATATTTCCAAAGCTTTCTTTATTGTTTTCCTCTCTATTTCTTCTAAATTCAACCTATCAACCTTACTCTTACTACTAAATTCTTCGGGAATCGCCGAGGCGCCAATGACATCTGAATCTTCTAAAACTATTAACCGCTCGAGGAGATTTTCCAACTCCCTCACATTACCAGTCCATTTATAATTCATAAGCTTCTCGTAAGCTTCATCAGTAAATGTTTTCTCTTTTACATTTAATCTTTCTGAAATTTTTTTGTTAAAATGCTGAATTAGAGGAAGTATATCTTCTTTTCTCTCCCTTAGTGGAGGGATGTCGACAGGAATAACATTTAAACGATAGTATAAATCTTCTCTGAATCTACCTTCAGTAACAAGATTTTCAATATTCTCATTTGTAGCGCTTATTATTCTAACATCTACTTCTACTTCCTTCGTACTTCCAAGAGGTGTAAAACTCATTTCCTGAATAGCTCTGAGTAACTTTGGCTGTAATCCCATCGGCAACGTACTTATTTCATCAAGAAATAAAGTACCTTTATCTGCAGCAACAAACAATCC
>CAYRCN010000190.1:0-3578 GCA_964422805.1 uncultured bacterium
GGTCAGAGGGAGAAACAGAAGTAAAAGCGCCTGCAGAGATAAAAAGTATATGATCCGTATTTATGGGGCCGTATTTTGTGTTGACTGTAGTTCCTTCAACAAGAGGCAAAAGATCTCTCTGTACGCCTTGCCTCGAAACATCTGGTCCGGACCTAGAGTCACCGCCTATAATTTTATCAATCTCATCGATAAATATTACTCCCGAGTTTTCGGTTCTACTTTTACTTTCCTCAATGACTTCATCCCTATCAATTAATTTTTCGGATTCCTCTTTTACAAAAATCTCTCTGGCTTCAGCAATAGTAACAAATTTCTTCTTAGTAGACTTGGGAATAAAACTGGAAAAAGCGTCCTGTACACCTAAACTCAACTGCTCGGGGCCTACGGCACCAAGTATTTCAATAAAAGGTTTATCCTGCTTTTTAAGGTCAAGCTCGATCTTCCTTTTCTCAAATTCGCCGTCTCTCAATTTCTTTCTCATTTTTTCCCTGCTCTCATCCATCGTTTCTCCCACGTTACCACTCGGAACAAGCAAATCAATAATCCTTTCTTCGGCAAGCTTAAGGGCTTTTTCGCTTACCTCTTCTATTTTCTTCGATTGTACCATCTTAACGGCAACATCCATAAGACTTCTTACCATCGATTCTACATCCCTTCCCACATACCCAACCTCGGTAAACTTCGTGGCTTCTGTTTTCACAAAGGGTGCGCTCATAATAAGAGAAAGCCTTCTTGCAACCTCGGTCTTCCCTACACCAGTAGGCCCTATCATTATTATATTATTAGGATAAATTTCCTCCTCCATATCACCGTTAACCTGCTGCCTTCGCCATCTATTCCTAATAGCTATTGCAACCGCTTTCTTCGCCTCATTTTGTCCGATTATATAGCGGGCTAATTTCTGTACTATTTCCTTCGGCTTAAGCTCTAAGTCATTTTTCACTTTTTATCACCTCTACCGAGATGTTATCGTTAGTATAAATGCAAACATCAGAAGCAAGTTTTATGGCTGCTTCGACAATCGAAGGAGCATCCAGAGAAGAATGAAGAAGTAATGCTCTTGCAGCCGATATCGCATATCCTCCTCCCGAACCGATACCGACAAGCCCATCATCCGGACGTATAACCTCCCCGCTTCCCGAAAGTATAAATGATTCTTCCTTATTCATAACACCGAGGAGTGCTTCCAATCTTCTAAGGTATTTATCTTTTCTCCACTGTTTTGCGAATTCAATTACCGCTTTGGAAATGTTCTTTGGATACTTATTAATCTGATCCTCAAACATAGAACATAAAGTCAGAGCGTCAGCTACCGACCCTGCAAAGCCCGCAAGAACTTCTCCATCTCTCAAAAGCTGGATTTTCTTTGCATTAGCTTTCATTATTGTGTCATTAACCGTAACCTGACCGTCACTGCCCATAGCAACAATCCCGTCTCTTCTAACTCCAAGGATTGTTGTTCCGTGTATAGTATTCAAAACTCCTCCTGAAGTAACTACTATCTTATGATTTCGTAGTTAGGCGGTTCTTTAATTATTTTAACATCATGCGGATGACTTTCCGTTAATCCGGCATTTGTAACCTGGATGAACTTTGCCTTCCCTCTAAGTTCCTTAAGATTCCGAGCCCCCACATATCCCATACCTGAACGCAAACCTCCTTCAAGCTGAAAGAGAACTTCACTGACCGGACCTTTATAAGGAACTCTGGAAACCACTCCTTCAGGCACCAACTTTCCGGTCTGGAAATAACGATCTTTACTTCCCGCTTCCATAGCATCAACCGAACCCATACCTCTATAAACTTTGAATCTTCTTCCTTCCAGTAGAATCGAATCGCCCGGAGCTTCGTCAGTTCCTGCCAGCAGTCCCCCGATCATTACCGAATCCGCACCTCCCGCAAGAGCTTTTGTTATGTCTCCCGAAAAAGTAATTCCGCCGTCCGCAATTATTGGTATCTTACTTTTCACAGCTTCAGCCACATTTTGAATCGCCGTTAGCTGAGGAATACCTATCCCGCTTATAACTCTTGTTGTAC
The DNA here is from genome assembly GCA_964422805.1 of uncultured bacterium. Taxonomy (GTDB): domain Bacteria; phylum Hydrothermota; class UBA3072; order UBA3072; family UBA3072; genus JAFGHJ01. The sequence continues at coordinate 2,038 of CAYRCN010000190.1, forward strand.
AAATAGAACCGGGACCCACCCCTACCTTAACTGCGTCGACTTCAAATTTCATAAAATCTTTCGCAGCTTCTCCTGTAACTATATTACCTACAACAAGATCCTTATCACAAATTTTCCTCAGCATCTTAGTAACATCAAATACTTTCTTGGTATGCGCATGAGCCGTATCCACAACCAGACAATCTACACCTGCACTCAAAAGCTCTCTTGCCCGTTCCAGTGTATCCTCACTTACACCAACAGCTGCACCGCAGTATAATCTGCCTTCTTTATCTATATTGGCACGCGGGAATTCTTTCCTTTTCAGAATATCTCTTAGGGTAATAAGCCCCACAAGCTTATCGTTTTTATCTACCAAAGGTAATTTCTCGAACTTATGTTTTCTGAAAAGATCCTTTGCCTGCTTTATAGAAACGCCTTTTTTACCTGTAATCACTTTTTCCCTGGGCGTCATAACGTCTTTGACTTTTTTGTTTTTATCATCTTCAAATATCAAATCACTTTTCGTTATTATCCCTTCCAATTTTCCTTTACTATCAACCACAGGAACACCGGAAATATTGTGTTTACCCATCAAACCTTCTACTTCTCTAATAGCAACAAATGGCAAAACCGTTATAGGATCGGGTATAAGAACGCTCTCAAATCTCTTTACTTTCCTGACCTGCGCTGACTGCTCTTCTATGGAAAGATTTTTATGGATGATTCCGAGCCCGCCCTGCAGTGCAACCGCTATAGCCATATCATCTTCGGTTACAGTATCCATTGCCGAAGACACTATAGGAAGAAAAAGATTGATGTTTTTACTGAATCTACTATCAACATTCGTTTCACTCGGAATAACATCCGAATATCCGGGCTCGAGAAGTACATCTCCGAAGGTTAATCCTAAATTACAAGGTCTTTCTTTTCCCAAGAATTTTCTCCTTCAGGCACTTTGCCTTTAAAGACTATATTTGCTTCCCCCGTAAGCCAGAGTCTATTACTCCCTTCCCTTACAGTTTCAAACTCCCCACCAATCGTATTAACCTTAAGTTTTTTTCTTCCGGTTTCTTCCATTACGAAAAACGACATACTGGCAATACCGGAAGAGCAAGAAAGCGTCTCAGCCTCAACACCCCGCTCAAACACTCTCATAAAAACGGTACCGTCTTTTTCCCTGAACCAATCAACATTATTCCTGCCGGGAATAGCATTAGAAAGCTTAGCGCCTTCGGTGCCAACATCAAGCCCTTCAACATTCTCCGTAGGGATAACATAGTGCGGAACACCACATCTAACAATCGCGCCATTTTCTCTTTTTTCAAGAATACTAATCTCGGGCATTAAGGCAGATACCGTATCATTATCGTTATAAATAAGCCTGACCATGCCAGCCTCGGTCTCCAATTCATCTTCCTTTCCAACTTTACCCTGAAGGTATAAAAGACGAAAGAAAACTCTTATAGCATTACCACAAAAGGGCACGTTACTTCCGTCCGGATTATAGAATATCATTTTCTTTCCGTCCATAACCACAAGACCGTCTCCTCCTATACCAT
>CAYRCN010000191.1:0-3484 GCA_964422805.1 uncultured bacterium
CTGTTCTTTCGGAGAAATGGGGCAATATTTTTGACGCGTATCTTGTTGCTAAATCCATGATGGAAGTTAGAAAGGACGAAACAGAGTTCGAGAAACTTGTTATAGGACAGAAAAGAGTTTCTAATATCTTAGAGGCTAAAAATCCCGGGAAAGTAAACGAATCCCTTTTGAAGGAAAAAGAAGAAAAAGAATTATTCGAGAAAGCAAGAGAAATAGAACCAGCTTTAAAAAAATTCATAGATAAAAGGGATTACGTAGAAGGAATAAATCAATTAAAAAAGATAAGACCGTATATTGATAATCTTTTTGATAATGTCTTAGTAATGACTGATGACAAAAAATTAAGGAATAACAGATTGGCTCTTCTTTATTATGTGAGAAGTTTATTCCATCTTTTCTGTGATTTCGAAGAAATAATTATTGATTGAAGAGTTAACCGCAGAGGGCACAGAGAAACGATAAACACACAGAGAACACTGAGGTTTTTTGTTCTTTAAACCCCATCCTCTACACCCAAAAAACTAATATCTCACACAAAGACACAAAGATTTTATTTTTGTTAGCTAACAGCGAATGGCTAATAGCCAAGAGCTATCAGGTGGAAAACCCTCACTTGACAAAGTTTGGAAAATCGGTATAATTCTAAGTACTAAGTAGTATAAAAGTCAACCAGAAATATGAACTATATGATATTTTCTTTTCAGTTAGATATAATAAAACTTAGTAAAAAAATTTAAAAGGAGGAGGGAGATATTATGAAAAAATCTGTAGGAGTATTGTTGATAGCAGTGTTGCTTCTCGGAATCATTGGTTGCGCGAGCAATCAGGCAAAGGGTACGGTCATTGGTGCTACTACGGGAGGCGTTGTCGGAGGTCTTATAGGTAAGAAAGCCGGAAACACCGCTTTAGGGGCTATATTGGGCGCAGTAATCGGCGGTGCAGCTGGAAATTATATCGGCAATTATATGGATAATCAGGCAGATGAAATGAAGAAAGATATTGCTGGTGCAAAGATTGAGAGAGTTGGCGAAGGTATTAAAATTACCTTTGACTCCGGTCTATTGTTTGATACGGGTAAGGCTACTTTGAAAGCAGCGAGTCAGGAAAATTTAACGAGTCTTGCCAAAATTCTCAATAAATATAAAGATACTAATATCTTGCTGGAAGGACATACTGATTCAGATGGTTCTGAAGAGTATAACCTTCAGTTATCCCGTTCAAGAGCTAACTCGGTTGCTAATTATCTTGAAGGTTTAAATGTTGATCCTACCCGTTTCACAATAATGGGATATGGTGAACAGCAGCCCATAGCGAGCAATGAAACTGTGGAAGGCAAACAGCAGAACCGCAGAGTCGAAGTTGCAATTTTTGCCAACGATAAACTCAAAAAGATTGCCGAAAAGGAAGCCGGTTAATTCAATAAATTTTGTTTATTGAAAAAAGAGGAGATTTATATAAATCTCCTCTTTATTTTATGTTGACATCAACGAAAAAATCAATAAGATAACTAATAAGAGAGGTATCAATTATGCCAAAGATGAAATTAAGTATTATAATAAGTATCATAATAATATTTTGCATTCTGTTAATAAACTGCGAAAAGTTAGAAGAACTGCTTACAAATGTTACAGGTAAAGTTTATGCGGACAGCTGCAAAGTTGTCATAGCAGTTAAAGGTGATTTAGATTTATTTAGCTATTTAGATGATATTAGCGACATTGATGCAGGATCTCTTCGCGAAGAAACTGATCTTTTAAGAGGTTTTGATATTGATATTGGTGACGATAGTTTATATGATATTACAATGCTGCCATTGTCAATTGGCGAGACCTACTTTTTTGCTATAGTCGATGACGGATCAACCAAAGATGCGCTTGATTCTCTTGATCATGTCGGATTTTATGGACCAGCGGATACCATCATAACTATTGGCACAAATACTTTTGTGTATTCTATTCCAGAAAAAATCGATGTTCAAGATGGAGTAGACGAGAGTGATGTCGATATCAGAAATTTCATTGAATATAGATGGTTTGTGATAATATATCGACTATATCAATTAATCGATCAGTAAGTTAAAAGAGGGCTCAAGGATTCAAGGTTTCAAGGGCTCAAGTGAAAAACAAATTAAAATAAAACAACAAATAAAAAATCCTTTTAAATCTTCGTTCATCTGCGTCCTATTTTGGGAGTTGGGAGGGAATTCTAACTTCTGACTTCTAACTTCTATATTCTCTTTACTTACTTTCTTTTTCTGAAAGATAATAACTGAGACGGGCTAATTCTGAGGAAAGATCTATATTCCGAATAATAAAATCATTTGAGCAGTTATTAAGAGAAGAAAGATAAGAGGGAGTAAAATTAAGCACTGCTTCAATGCATGAGTTTTTTATTTCTTTTATTACGTTAACTACTTCTTCTGAAGGAACTGCAATTATGGCTATTTTTATACCTTCTTTTTTGACTCTCTGTTTAAAGTCACTAAAATCGTCTATTTTAATCCCCCTGATTTCACTTCCTATTTTTCGCCTATCTTTATCAAAGGCTAAGGCAATTTTGAATCCCTGAGTTTTAAATCCATAAAAATTTAGAAGTGCCGAGCCAAGTTTTCCTACACCTATTAATGCTACCTTTCTTTCTTTGCTTGGGAACGCGATTTGATTTATTTCTTTGAGAACCTCTTCGGTATTGTATCCTACGCCGCGTTTTCCCATTGTACCTATATATGAAAAATCTTTTCTTACAAGAGTTGGTTTTATATTTAACCTGCTTGCAATGTCTTCTGAAGAGAAGCTTTTCTTCCCTTCTTCACGGAAACCTTCAAGACATCGAGCATATATATATAACCTGTTTATAACTTCGTCCGGTACTTCTGATTTATTCAAAATTTTCTACCTCACTTTGTTATTATAATCACAAAGCTTCTTTTTGTCAATATTTCATTAGAATTTGTTAGTGTGTTAGTGCGTGGGTGTGTTGGTGTGTTTTTTTAACGGACCAACGGACTAACCGACCCACAGACTAACAGATCTTCTTGTCATAATAAAAGCCCTTGAATATCTTGAGAAGAACATTATTTTATCAAATGGAGGAAATATGTATGGAATAGAATATAAGGGAATAATAATAAAAACCATAAAGGGAGATATAACAGAGCAGGATACTGATGCTGTGGTAAATGCCGCAAATAAAAGGCTTTCACCTGGTGGGGGAGTGGCGGGTGCCATCCATTCTGCAGCGGGTGCGGGGCTCTGGGAAGAATGTAAGAAAATAGGAATTTGTGAAACCGGAGAAGCGGTCATTACCAAGGGATACAAGCTGCCGGCAAGGTGGGTCATTCATACCGTGGGACCTGTATGGGCTAATCGACATGAAGATCCCCAAATGCTTTATTCCTGCTATGTGAATTCTCTCACCGCAGCTGATAAGAATAATATCCGTTCTATTTCTTTTCCTGCTATTTCGACGGGAGCTTTCGGGTATC
>CAYRCN010000192.1:0-3473 GCA_964422805.1 uncultured bacterium
AATGCCACAATAACGATAAATCCTTTTTCTTTTGACGGAAGAAATGTAAAGGTAAGAAAGGATATTTTAATCAAGATTTACTTCCACGGCGGCAAATGGATAAGTCCGCAGGGATATCAGAGAAGGAATTCCCATCTTTTCCTGAATCAAATCAGAGTTGAAAAAATAAGAACATCATCCATTCAAAAATTACGTCAGGAAGCTTTTTTATATGCGAAGATAAAGACAACAACGGAAGGTCTATATGAGATCACGCCGGCAGACCTCCAGGAAGCGGGAATAGAACCTTCTTCGATCGACCCGGGAAAAATAGAAATTCTTGGCGGGTATGAGAGAGTAATACGCTGGGAAATGGACAGTATACTAGCCATGGATACACTCCCCGGCATATTGCCGGCAATATATGAAGTCGACGGAGATGGTATTTTCGAAGAAGGAGAAAGAATTATTTTTTACGCGCATTCCCTTTCAGGTTGGGGCAGAAACAGGTTTAAAAATAATGTGTTTTTTTATTATCATCCCTACACAGACACCAATGTTTACTGGCTGCGTTTTAACGGCGACAACCCCTTAGAAATGGAAGAAATATCCCGATCCGGGGGTGAGGACATCACTCATTTCACGGATACAATTCATCTTGAAAAGGATGTTCGCAGCCCTTTAAAGAGCGGACTCGCGTGGGGATGGAAAGAATTGAATACAACAGTTACTCCACAGAGTGGTAACGATACACTGCAAGCAACTTTTAATATTTCCAACAATAACAACAACCAGGCAATCATTAATGTGGCTTTTTATCCTGGAACCAGCGGCGACTATGATATAAAAGTTTCTTTAAACGGGCAGAGCGTCTCAAAAACAATTACTTCCCAGGGTAATGAAGCTGCAGACAGAACCCTGTTTTCAGATACAATAAACACACTCAATTCAGGTTCGAATAATTTAGTTGTCACACTCGAGACCCCTCAAAAATCGATAATCATGGATTATATAGAAGTAATATACGAAAAGAGATTAATTGCGGATGGGAATAAATTATTAATAACAAAAGACCAGTCCTTAGTCAGGAATTATACTGCTTCGGGATTTTTAAGCAACCCTTATGTAATAAACATTGATAATTCAAGAAATCCTTCTTTGATAACTCATACTTTCAGTAGTGGTAATGCTAATTTCTCAACAAACTCCAGGAGAACATTACTGCAGTCTTTGCCTTATTCTGTCGAGGGTATATCTTTAGACGATCCTGTAAACCTGCTTCAAGGCGGGGCCGACTGGATTGCTATAACAGACAATCGGTTCGTGGCTCAGGCTTCGAGATTAAAAAGCTGGAGAGAAAAACATCTTAGAGGCATTACTTCACCCCGAGCTCGAGTTATAGAAACAGATGACATTTACGATAATTTTTCCTACGGAGTAAAAGACCCTTCCGCCATAAAGAGGTTTTTATACTGGACGCAGGAAAACTGGAATCCGCCTGTTAGTTATGTTTTATTGTTCGGTGACGGAAGCTATGACGATAGAAACTTGACGAGTACAAGAAAAACCTCTTTTATTCCCATACATACTGAAGGTACGACTATTTATCAGAGTGCAGGATATCTCACTTCAAATCCCTGCTGGGATAACTGGTATACGGACTTTAATGAGGATAAAGTTCCGGATATACCTATTGGAAGAGTAACTGCTTCAGACGTCTCGGAAGGAAAAGAATGGGCAGACAAATTGATCGAATACGAGAGAAGCACAGGGGACTGGCGGATGAAAACAATCCTTTTGGCTGACGATGCCATTAAGATAAATCACTCCATCAGCGGCGAGAGTGAACACACTGAATATATGGAGATAGTCTCCAATCTTTTGCCCGACTGGATTTACAGAGATAAAATTTATCTAATGGAGTATCCAATGTCCGAAAGCGGCACAAAGCCAGCCGCTCAACAAGATCATCTTCAATCGATGTCCGAGGGAGCTCTTTTGGGATTCTATCTGGGACACGGCAATCTGACACAGATAGCTGACGAAAAAGCACTTGAACTTAATGATATCAACCTTTTTTCCAATTGGCGAAAAACTCCTTTTTATTACTTCGGATCCTGTGACGTCGGTTACTTTGAAAGGCCGAATGAAAATTGCATCGGCGGCTATTCCAATCTATACAAAGATGGAGGTAATATAGTTTCAATCGCTGCGGGAAGAGCTACCGGATATTATTCAAACGGATTATTTGCACAGAGGATCGCGATTCATCTTTTCAGCAATTCTGTGTTTACTGCGGGTGACGCTTTCCTTTCTGCAAAAGAGGAAGAAGGACATTATACTTATACATTCTTTGGAGACCCGGCTACTTCTATACTCATCGATTCGGTTCCACTTGATGTTATAATACCCGATACGGCTTTGGGAGGCAGCCTATTAGAAATAAAAGGGGCTGTTCGCAACTCATCTGAGAAGATTTTCTGTTTTATAACTGAGGCAAGTTATGATACTGTTCTTGATGCGTCGGAAGGCACCGATACTTTTACACCTTGCACAATAAGAAAAGAAGGGAAATCTTTATTCAGAGGCAGTGCGCCCATAGTTAATGATTCATTCTCTTTAAAAGCAACCATTCCTTATAATATACAATCAGACTCGGGTAAAATTTCTCTATATTCACGGGGCGAAAGTGAATCATATTTTTATTCTCAAATATATTTTGTCGAGGGCTCGCTTCCCGAAGATACAATTCCTCCTAGCGTTGAGTTCAAAATACGAGACAGGATTTTAGGAAGCGGCGATCTGATACCTCCTTCAGGAGAGATAACTCTTGCTGTTAGAGATAGCAGTGGCCTTGATTTAAGATCCAAATCCAATCTTCAGGTAATAATTAACAGCGAAAATCCTGTTTTCCTGGCTGACAGGTTTTCCTATTTAACAGGTAGTTCGGCAACAGGAGAGGTTACTTTCTCTTATGAGGCTCCCGGCCCTGCCGATTCCATAAGTTTTGAAGTATACGCAAAAGATAACGCCGGGAATATAGCCACTGTGGAGATATCCTTCAAAATAGGAGAGGAAGAATTACTCTGGAATGTCAGAAATTATCCAAATCCAATGAAGGATAAAACTGTAATAATTTATCACATTTCTGAAGAAGTCCCCGTAGCTATTAAAATATTCACGATCGCGGGAAGATTGGTTAAAGAGCTATCTGCCGGAATTTCCAGGTATGGGGCAAATTATGTAGAATGGGACGGCAGGGATAGTAAGGGCAGATTAGTTTCTAATGGTATTTACTACTACGCAATAAAAGCAGGTGACAGCGAACCTTACTATGGTAAAATAGCAGTAATAAGATGAAAATAGTCGGCGTTATCGGAGGATCTAAAACCTCAAAAGACATTTATGAGTTAGCCTTCAGAATGGGAAAGCTGATAGCAAAAAGAAATTATGTCCTTCTGACCGGTGGATTGGGTGGAGTTATGGAAGCAGCT
>CAYRCN010000193.1:0-3471 GCA_964422805.1 uncultured bacterium
AACCAAGCGTTAAAATCGCACTATCAATACAATAAGCGAGGAAACGCTCCCAGAAACCTCCAAACTCCGAATAAGAAACTGAAGAAATATCCTCACTTCTACTAATAAATTTAGCACCACACCCAATACAGAAATTTGCATCCTCAGGATTCTGCGCTCCGCACCTGGAACAAACCATAAAAACCTCCCAATTATCATTTCAACTTCGAATGCTACTTAACTTTCACGAAGAATAAGAAAAACCAAACAAAATGTCAATATGTTTTTTGCCACGAAGGCACAAAGACACAAAGTTTTCAACTTTTCTACCAACTAACCAATTAACTATTTTACCAATTAACTGATCCGAAGGATCAAAAATGCCCTTGACAATTGGAAAAATACGCCTATTTTAAAAACTGCATATAAGTGAATAAATATTCAAAAAAATCCGGGTAAACTTAGTAACAAAAAAGTATTTATATATACTCATAAAAGGAGGGAATTAATGGACTATTCTGCTAAGGATTTAATGGAAATGGACGATACATACGGAGCCCACAATTACAAGCCTCTTGACGTGGTTTTGAATAAAGGAGAGGGTGTATGGGTATGGGATGTGGAAGGAAATAAATACATGGATATGCTTTCTTCTTATTCTGCTTTAAATCATGGGCATCGAAATCCGGTAATTATTAAAAAAATGAAAGAACAGCTCGATAAACTTACCCTGACTTCTCGAGCATTCAGAAATGACCAGCTGCCTTTATTCCTTAAAAAAGTATGCGAGGTTACAGGTATGGAAATGGCTCTTCCCATGAATACCGGAGCCGAAGGTGTAGAAACAGCTCTTAAGGCAACCAGAAAATGGGGACATAAGGTTAAGGGAATACCTGAAAATAAAGCGGAAATTATTGCTTGTAGCAATAACTTCCACGGTAGAACAATAACAATAATTTCCTTATCTACCGAAGAACAATATAGAGACGGATTTGGACCTATGACTCCGGGTTTTCCGATTGTGCCTTATGGGAATGCGAAAGCAATAGAAGATGCAATAAACGAAAACACAGCCGGAGTTCTTGTCGAGCCAATACAGGGTGAAGGCGGAATAGTGGTTCCTCCTGAAGGGTACTTAAGAGAAGTAAAAGAAATATGCAAGAAAAACAATGTACTTCTTATATTCGATGAAATCCAATGTGGACTCGGGAGAACAGGTAAAATGTTTGCCTGGGAATGGGAAAATGCAAAACCCGACGGGATAATACTCGGAAAAGCCTTAGGTGGAGGAGTGTATCCAGTCTCGATATTTGCATCTTCAAAGGAAGTTTTAGGAGTGTTCAATCCCGGAGATCACGGTTCAACCTTTGGTGGAAATCCAATAGCTGCCGCAGTAGGTCTTGCATCCCTTAATTACTTAATAGAAGAAGACTTACCCGGAAAGGCTCTTAAGATGGGCAATTATTTTATGGATAAGCTGCGAAGCCTTAAAAATCCTATAATAAAAGAAGTACGTGGTAAAGGACTTCTAATCGGTCTGGAATTAAAAGAAAAGGCTCGACCTTATGCGGAAAAACTTAAAGAAAAAGGACTTCTCTGCAAAGAAACACACGGCGTTGTAATCCGTTTTGCTCCGCCGCTTGTTATTACAAAGGAAGAGCTGGATTGGGCTTTCGAACAGGTACAGGAAGTATTTGAAAATTAAAACCTCAGACGCCGGTTACTGGATTCCCGAAAAAGACTAAATGTGTTTCTATTAGTCATTAATGATATTGTTAGGTGGTTAGGAAGTTGGATGGTTAGGATGATAAAACAAAAAAGAAACTTTGTGGTCTTTGTGAACTTTGTGGTTCAATAAGGAGTGGGGATGGGTTTTAAACGCCTGCTATTAATTATTGCGGTTTTAACAATAGCCTTTCTTCTTTTTTTCTTAAATCTTAAAGAATTCACATTCGAAGATTTCTACTTTGACACCTACGTAACAGGGAAGATTTATTCAAGAAATCCAATATTGGCAAAAAATGCAATAAGAAGAATAAAAGATGAATTTGAACGGATCGATTCATTAAAAGTACAGGGTATAAAAAAAGGTACAATAGATACAACTGCTACTATAATAATAGAAAAATCTCTTTATTTCTCAGAAAAAACGGGCGGGTATTTTGACCTTTCAATTGATCCAATACTTAAAAAATGGAATTATTTCAAAGAGCCTACTCTCCCCTCTCAAAGCGACATAAAACAACTTTTACCTCTCGTAGATTACAGAGAAATAAAAATAAAAATCGATTCACTTATAATCCCGGAAGATTTCTCTCTTAACCTCGGTGGAGCGGCGAAAGGATACGCTTTAGACAGAGCAAAAAGTATATTGAGAAAATATAACATCCGTTCAGCTTTGATAGACGCGGGAGGGGATGTACTTTTAGTTGGTAAGAAAAAATACAAAGATAATTGGATTATCGGTATAAGAAATCCCAGGGATGGGAACGGTATAATCGGAACTCTAACTGTCAATGATTGTTTCGTATTTACATCCGGAGATTACGAAAGATATTTTATGATTAACGGAACACGATATCACCATATAGTTGACCCCTTTACCGGTTATCCTTCAAGAGAAATAACATCTGCTACAGTTATTGTAAATAACGGTATTGAGGGAGACTGCATTACAACTTCACTGGTAGCGATGGGAATAAAAAAAGCAATAAACTATATAAACGATAATGATATTGAAGCAATACTTGTTGACACTTCCGGTAATATTCATAAATTTATATCTGATAATAAGTTAAATATTTATGAATAAAAGAGAAGCAGAATATTACGAAATAACAGAAAATTTGATCGCCAGGTGTAAGCTTTGTCCACACCAGTGTGCTATACCCCCCGGAGGTGAAGGAATCTGCTGGGCCAGGAAAAACGAAGATGGAACTTTATACGCGCAAAATTACGGCAGAACAACATCGTTAGCAGTAGATCCGATCGAAAAAAAACCTCTCTTTCATTTTCGACCCGGTAGTGAGATTCTTTCTGTCTCTCCCAACGGCTGCAGCATGCGCTGTCCTTATTGTCAAAATTATACTATATCTTTTAAAAAAGCGGTTACAAGAGAAATAACTCCTGAAGAACTTGTTTCTCTGGCAAAGGAATATAACACACCTTCTATAGCCTTTACTTACGCAGAACCCATTATATGGTTCGAATTTATAAAAGATACTTCTAAATACGCAAAAGAGAAAGGAATAGATCTTGTAATGGTAACAAACGGTCAGGTTTTAGAAGAGCCTCTGGACGAGTTACTTGAATTTGTTAGTGCAATGAACATCGATTTAAAGTCAATGAATCCTGAATATTACCGCAAAGTCCTCAAGGGAAATCTTGAGGCTACAAAAAGAACTATCGAAAAAGCTTCCGCGAAGATACACGTTGAAGTAACCAATCTTTTAATTCCGGGAGACAATGATACGGAAATAGAAGATTTATCTA
>CAYRCN010000194.1:0-3451 GCA_964422805.1 uncultured bacterium
CATCCATCTCTGCAAACTCCAGGCTTGCGATTCGAGCTAACTGGTGTGATGCTGCTTTAGTTGCACTGTAGGCTCCGAATTTTGCTCCGGGTGAAAAAACATTCTTAGTGGTTATTACGATAATATCACCTCCTGTACACTGAACTTTAAAATGTCTTCCGGATTCAGATAGGAAGTTAAGTGTTCCTTCAACATTTACCTGTTCCAGTCTCCGGAATGCACTTGGATTCATATTCCTAAGAGATGAAACATGTGCTACACCAGCATTAACCACCACAAAGTCAATTCCACCCCAGGTTTGAACAACTTTCTCGAACCCATTTGCGACTGATTTCGGATTTGTCACATCAAGGCTAACACCAATTACTCTTTCTTTATACTTTGTTCTAAACTCATCCACTAATGAATTCAAATTATCACCAGGCAAATCTGAGACAGCCACATGGCATTCATTTTTAAGTAGTTCCTCGCAAATACCACTTCCGATTGCTCCCGCTGCTCCACTTACAACTGCAACAGAACTCTTAAGAGGAAATCCATCTTTTGGGGCAAGTTTTGCATGCTGAAGGCTAAGATATTCCATATCAAATAGATGTTTTTCACTTAGCCCCGCATATTTCCCCATCGATGAAATCTTTATCTTGGCAAACAGAGTAGAAACAGTGATATCTCTTGCTATATCAGCTTCTATTACATCCTTTCCGGTGCATATTGCTCCTAACCCCGGAATTAGAATTACTCGCGGCATCGAATCAAAACGATTCGGTTTTTGTTTTTTCTTTTTAGAATAACGCTCAAAATACACATCATATTTTTCTATGTACTTTGTTACTGAAGCCCTAATTCTTTCTCTTAATTCTTCTTCATTATCATATTTAAGTTCGTCAATCCATAGTGGATAAGCTTTAGTTCTTATAAGATGGTCGGTAGTCAAGGGAGGCGTCAACGCGATTTCCTTACCCTTATAAGAGTCAACAAGGTTCAGAATTTCTTTATTTATTAAAGGTCTGAGTATAAAACGCGAATGTGGCCAATCAGCGTTTCCTGTAGGCACAGCAAGAAGACCTCTGAGGATTGGCGCAACCTTAAGATATCTTTTATTGGCTTTCGATAGAGGTGTTGTAGCTTCAACTCTTAGAGGTTTTCCACCTTTCTTTAATAGATAATGCTCTGCTTTTGTTACAAGTTCAATTGTCCTCTGGTATGATTCACGAGCATTCTCTCCCCAGGTGAGCAATCCATGCTTCATCAGGATCATACCCTTACAATCCGCATTTTCACGAAATGCACGGGCAGCAGCTTTGGCTAGCTCGAATCCCGGCTTTCTGTACTCCAGTATCACAACATCATCACCCATTGCATCCCGGGTGATTTTTTCTCCATTAATTTGATTGGTTAGAGTGAGTATCGCATCTGCGTGTGTGTGATCAATATACTTTGCGGGTATAAAGGCGTGCATCAGAGTTTCAATCGAGGGAGTTTTATCGGTTGCTTTAAAACGATGCGTTAGTAATTCATTAAGCATATCTTCATCGGAAAGCTTTCTTAAATTTTGCAGCTGTTTAATATAATCAAGGTCAATCGCAATATGCCCTTCCACTTCGATACTTGAGAGGTCCTGCCCGGATGCTTTAACGTAAATGGCAGGGATTTCTTCACCCATAATATTCTTGAACGTTCCTTTAACAGATGTATTTCCGCCTCCATGAAGCACAAGTTCTTTTTCCTCGCCGATAAGTCTACTGGTGTAGGTTCGGAGAGCAAGATCTTCTCCCCATTTTTTACCGTATTTAGCGATGAACTTAGACGCTTCCTTCCCGGACCATCTATTCTTCATTTAATTTCCTTTAACATGAACCGGATATTTCCCACCGGATCCTTTCCGTCAAATATCGCGCTCCCGCTTACCAGAATATCAGCGCCCAATTTAGCGAACTCGGAAATATTATTCATCTTTATACCCCCATCAAGACATAAAATGATTTCCTTGCCGCAGTTAGAAATAAGGTCCTTTACTTCCATAAACTTATCCGCATAAGAATCAAAAAAAGGAAATCCTTTTACTTTGATATTCACGGCAAGAATTACTATCATCTCAATATCGTCGAGTAACCCTTTAAGATGGTCAACCGGCGTATCGGGATTTATAGCTATACCCCTTATTAATCCTCTTTCCGGGTCGTTTTTATTTTCCATCTTCCCAAGCTTCTTTAGAACAAGACTCGCGTCTCCGGAAGATTCTATATGAATTGTAATTATGTCGGCACCGGCATCCACATATTCCTGTATCTTTTCTCCCGGATTCTGAATCATCAAATGGACATCTTTTAACAATTTAGTTTTTACAGCCTTTATAAATATCGGACCCACCGTTAACCTTTCCACAAAGCACCCATCCATAACATCAAAATGCATTACCTTTATATCCGTACCTTCGAGTAATTCAACTTCTTTACCAATGTTTAAAAAGTCCGCCGACGTTATACCCACACTGAGAGTGGGCGAATATTCACGAAGGAGATTAAAAGCTTTATTAGCCGACATAGACCATCTCTATTTTTTTTCTTTCTTTAAAGTCTTATATACTTTAAAAGCTTCTTCAGGTGACATATTTTCATGAACCACCTTTCGTACCGCTTGAATCATAGCAATAGGAGCTTCAGCCTGAAATATATTACGCCCCATATCAACCCCGCATGCTCCCTGCTGTATTGCATTATATGCCATCTCGAGCGCATCAAGTTCCGGAATCTTTTTCCCTCCGGCTATAACTATGGGGACAGGACAGGCTGCAGTTACTGTCTCAAAGCCATCCGGAACATAATATGTCTTGACATAAGACGCTCCCAGTTCTGCGCAGATTCTCGTTGCAAGGCGCATATATTGAGCGTCACGTTTCGTCTCTTTGCCTACCGCAGTAACGCCAAGGACTGGAATACCATATCTGTTACCCATATCCACAAGTCTTGTTAGATTGTGTATCGATTTGGTTTCAAACTCACCACCAATAAAAACCTGAACTGCAAGTGCAGCAACATTCAGACGAATGGCATCTTCAATATCGACAGCAATCTCCTCATTCGAGAGTTCTTCGAGTATGCTTGGACCACCACTGGCTCTAAGAACGATTCCTTTTGTGAAGGTTGGGGGAATACTCGAACGCAATATTCCCCGTGTACACATCAGTGTATCGGCATAAGGAAGCAGAGGAACAATGGTCACGTCGATTCTTTCCAAACCTGTGGTCGGACCGAGAAAATATCCGTGATCGACGGCAAGCATCACAGTGCGATTTGTATCGGGATTGAAAATATTGGAAAACCTATTTTTCATCCCCCAGGCATGTGAGTTTGAGCCGCGAAGTGTAAAAGGCTCATTTTTCATGGGAATATCCAAGTGATAATTGTGAGTTTTTTGAATTCCATCTTTGTCTGCCATGGCTTGTCCTCCT
>CAYRCN010000195.1:0-3437 GCA_964422805.1 uncultured bacterium
CCGATTTTTTTACCATTTCAATAGCTACTTTTGCCATTTTGCTTTCCTCCTTTTTAAACTTTTTGTTTGAGTTAAAAAATCCAAATGCTACCGGGAATAATTATTATTTATTAGCTTATCTCATGATACCACCTCCAGCGCCAATAATTACTATGTAGTAATTATTACTATTACAAAACAAAAAATTTTGCTACTTACTCTTACATTTTCTGCAAATTCCTTCAAATATTACTCTCTTTTTTGTGACGTCAAACTCTTTCTTGATTTCCTCGGGTATTTCTATATCGTCGTATAGTTCGCAGCGGAAATCTATTATATTTCCGCATTTTATGCAACGTAAATGATGATGTTTCCGGATGTCGGGATCGAAGCGTTTCGGATCGCCGTAACCTTCTACTATATCCGCTATTCCAATTTCGGAAAAAGACATAAGTGTTCTGTATACGGTGTCGAAAGATATGTTGGGAAGATTTTTTCTCACTCGTTTGTACATTATGTCGGCGGAAGGGTGATCTTTAGCTTTCAGCAGTTCTTTGTATATTTCTGTACGTTGAGGCGTAATTTTAAGATTGTTTTCTACGCATTCCTTTCCGAAAAAGTTCATTCGGTGTTCCATATTTTCATTCATATGATTATTATATAGTAATCATTACTATTTGTCAAGGGTGTTTTTCCCCGGCTGCAAAATTTTCTCATTTTTGCCTCCTTTTGTTCGGTATTAAAATTTAATTGCTTTTTTATATTAGTCAAGATTTTCGGTTTCCGTCCGTATTCAAACTTAAGTCCTAAATCCTAATCGAGCTCAAATATTGCTATGTAAGTCCCTTGACAGGACTATTATTATCCTTATGATTTAAATTGTAAATATTTAAATCAAAGGAGGATATAGTATATGTTTTCAAAAGTCAAAAGAAAAAATAATTCATTTGTTACGTTAGTGTTCATAGTTTTTCTTTTGTTGTTGGTGCCTTTTAGAATTTTTGGCGAGGATGGTTATAGGTTATGGCTTCGATATGATAGAATAGCTGATGAGAATAAATTAAATGAGTATAAAAAACATATTAACGAAATTCATTTCCCGGAAGATTCGCCTACTTTAAAAGCTGCCCGTGCGGAATTGGGGCGGGGTCTTACGGGATTGCTTGATTCGAGTGTAAAATTTACGGAAAAACTTACCGGGAGCGGAACCCTCATTGCAGGAACTCCGAAATCCTCAAACGTTGTTGCCTCTTTAAAACTCAACGATAAGCTGAAAAAACTGGGAAGAGAAGGATATCTAATACAGAATTCTGTAATTAAAGGTAAAAAATGCATTGTAATTGCCGCCAACACAGATGTTGGCGTGTTGTACGGAATCTTTAACTTCCTTAGATTGCTACAAACCAATAAGAGTTTAGAAAATCTTCCGATAAGCGAAAGCCCCAAAATTGAATACAGGCTTTTAAATCACTGGGATAATCTTGACCGCACGGTTGAGAGAGGTTATGCCGGATTTTCGATCTGGGATTGGCATAAACTTCCCGATTATCTGGACCCAAGATACAAAGATTACGCGAGAGCAAATGCTTCTATTGGAATAAACGGAACCGTTTTGACCAATGTTAATGCAAATGCTTTAGTTTTAACACCTGTGTATCTGGAAAAAGTAGCAGCTCTGGCTAATGTTTTTAGACCCTATGGAATTAAAGTATACCTTACAGCGCGTTTTAGTGCTCCTATTCAGATTGGTGGTTTAAAGACAGCAGATCCTCTCGACCCTGAGGTTGAAAAATGGTGGAAGGACAAAGTCGATGAAATATATAAATATATCCCCGATTTCGGGGGTTTCCTGGTAAAAGCAAATTCGGAAGGTCAGCCCGGACCGCAAAATTACGGTCGAAGCCATGCCGATGGAGCAAATATGCTTGCGGATGCTCTTATCCCTCACGGAGGTATAGTTATGTGGAGAGCTTTTGTTTACACCTACGATAAAAATGAGGATAGAGCCGAACAGGCATATAATGAATTTGTTCCTCTCGATGGAAAGTTTCGAGATAATGTGTTGATACAGGCAAAAAACGGACCAATCGATTTTCAGCCGAGGGAACCTTTCCATCCTTTGTTCGGAGCTATGAAAAAGACTCCTGTTATGATGGAATTTCAAATCACTCAGGAATATCTTGGTTGTGCTACGCATTTAGTGTATCTGGCAACTTTATATAAGGAGTGCCTGGAGTCCGACACTTATGCTAAGGGCAAGGGTTCGACCGTAGCTAAAGTAATAGACGGTTCACTTTTTGATTATCCAAATAGTGGGTTTGCCGGTGTTTCGAATATCGGAACAGATAGAAACTGGACGGGACATCATTTTGCTCAAGGAAACTGGTATTGTTTTGGGCGTCTTGGTTGGAACCATGAGCTTACAGCTGAGGAAATTGCAGAGGAGTGGATACGCATGACTTTTTCTAACGATAGAGAGGTTGTGAAAACCTTAAAAGAAATTATGATGGCTTCGCGGGAAATAACGGTAAGTTATATGACTCCGCTTGGATTACATCATATAATGGCGGAGGGTCATCACTATGGTCCGGGTCCATGGGTGGCGGTCTCCGGTAGACCCGACTGGACTTCCGTTTATTATCATCAGGCGGACTCCAATGGAATCGGATTCGACCGTACAAGAACAGGCTCAGATGCTCTAGGGCAGTATTATCCGCAAGCGAGGGAAAAATTTTCCAATCTCAAAACCTGCCCTGAAAAATATCTCCTCTGGTTTCATCATTTGCCGTGGGACTATAAAATGAAATCGGGAAGAACTTTGTGGGACGAACTTTGCTACAAGTATTACAGCGGTGCCGATTCGGTAAAATGGATGGTTGGCAAATTTTCTTCGCTTAAGGGCAAAATCGATGACGAAAGATTCGAGCATGTATCAACATTTTTGAAAATTCAGGCAGAAGAAGCCATCTGGTGGAGGAATGCGTGTCTGTTGTATTTCCAAACATTTTCCAAAAGACCTATTCCTGCTGAATACGAAAAACCTTCAGGTACGCTTGAATATTACAAGAGTCTTAAATTCCCTTATGCTCCGGGGATCAGACCATCGTGGTAGTAAATTATTGATTAGGCAAAGTCGAAAATTCTAATTCTTCAATTAATCAAGATTTAACGCCATTTACGCTTGCATGTAATGCTTTTTTGTATATGTTATGTAGGTTTTGAGAGATAAGATGGATAAGATAATGCTTAAAGGAGAAGTTTTTTGATATTTGCAGACATGATTTTACATATAATTGGTAATACAGCCGATACCAATAACCTTGTCGCGCAAGGGATTGGAATGGTAGGGCTTATCTTTGCTATCATTTCTTTTCAAAATAACAAGCGGAATCTTATTCTTATCTTTTTAGGTCTGGCGCAAATGTGTTTTATTGTTCACTTTGCTCTTCTCGAAGTTT
>CAYRCN010000196.1:0-3430 GCA_964422805.1 uncultured bacterium
ACTGGATTGCATACAGGGCATGCCGTAATCTGATAAAAAAAGATAAAAATAAGGTTTTGAATTTATTAAAAGTCGACGAATATAAATACAAGAACAAGATTTATAAGAGAAGTGCACGTAAAAGAAATTAAAGCAAAATCTATTCTTAGAAAAGCTAAAAAAGTAGACTCGTGGTTTCTGATAAATTATGGAATGAACCTCTACAGAGGATGTGCTCATAACTGCGTATACTGTGACGGACGAAGCGAAGGATATTATGTCAATGGCGAATTCGGAGAAGAAGTAACCGTAAAAATAAACGCGATAGATATTCTAAAGAGAGAATTAGACCCGACGAGAAAAAAAATTCCTTTAAAACATTACTTTGTAGGTCTCTCAGGAGGAGTCGGAGACAGCTACCAGCCTCTTGAAAAGAATTATAAATTAACCCGCCGGGCTCTGGAATTGTTTCATGAGAAAAAATTTCCTGTTCATATCCTTACAAAATCCACACTTGTAGAAAGAGACATCGACATAATTAAAAAAATAAACAAACAAAATAGAGCAATCGTTTCTTTCAGTTTTTCCTCCGTTAATGATGAAATAAGTTCTGTTTTCGAACCGGGAGTGCCCACTCCGACAGAGCGGCTAAAAACTTTATCTAAATTCAAAAAAGAAAGAATCGCCTGCGGAATGTATTTAATGCCCGTTATACCTTTTATAACGGATACGCCCGAAGTTATGGAAAACACGATAAAGAAAGTCAAAGAAACGGAGCTTGACTTTATAGTATTCGCAGGAATGACCCTGAAAGAAGGCAGACAAAAAGAATATTTTATGGAAACACTCAAAGAAAATTTTCCGGGACTTCTTCCTCACTATGAAAACATATATTTGAAGAATAAATGGGGAGAAACAACGAAAGAATACTACCAATCTATAAATCAGACATTCAATTTACTGAGTAAAAAATATAAAATTCCGCGACGTATACCTGCTTATATTTACAAAGATATACTGGAGCAAAACGATCTTGTGGCAGTTATGTTGGAACAGCTGGACTACCTGGCAAAACTCGAAGGAAAACATTCTCCCTACGGCTATGCCGCTTATTCCATATCAAAATTAAAAGAACCTTTATCTGAAAGAAAAGAGAATTTGCAAAGTATAAAAGGTGTAGGGAAAGTAACGGAATCAATAATAAAGGAAATACTACGAACAGGCAGCTCTAAATATTACGAGAAATTGCTATGATTATATTTACCGTAAATACGTTAGCATCGCTGCCTTACACGCAAACTGCTTACAAAATTAAAAGGAGGTGAAATGCTTAAGATTAAATATTTGTTTTACGTCTCCATTCTTTTCAGCCTTTTATTCGGCTGCGTAAAGATAGAGAGAGATAGGGACGTTTTATTTCAGGTATCCACCATTAACGCGTTACTCGAAGGAATATACGACGGAGAAATTACCTTCGAAGAGCTGAAGCAGTACGGAGATTTAGGTCTCGGGACTTTTAACGCGCTCGACGGTGAAATGTTAATGCTCGATGGTTATATATATCAGGTAAAAGCAGACGGTAAAGTTTACACGGCAGCAGATTCTATGAAAACACCTTTTTCTGCGGTTACATTTTACGAAGAAGATAAAACTTTAGTTTTAGATTCCACGCCTGATTATAAATCACTGGAAGAGCTTCTGGATAAGATTCTCCCGACAGAAAACATTATTTACGCAATAAAAATAGAAGGAGCGTTCAAATACGTTCGTACACGCAGTGTACCTGCGCAAGAAAAACCGTATCTTCCTCTTTCGGAAGTCGTAAAAAACCAGCCCGAATTTGAATTTCATAATATTAATGGAAAACTGGTCGGTTTTAGACTGCCCGATTATTTAAACGGAATTAACGTGCCGAAATACCACCTTCATTTTATCACGGAAGATAAAACAGGCGGAGGCCACCTTCTTGAGTGTAAGACCGGTAGAATAAAAATCGGCATAGATTTTACAGATAAGATTTTTATATCTTTGCCTGAAACAAAAGAATTTTACGATGCCGATTTAGATATGGCAAAAGACTTAGAAAAGGTTGAAAGATAAAATCCTATGGAACTTGTTTGAAATCAGTACGGTCTTATAAAAAAAGGAGGAAGTATGTCAATATTAAAAATTATTATTTTACTTAGTATAACATGCTTATTTGTTCCATCTATATTTGCCGAAACGAATATCGAAAGTATAACAAAGCATAGAACCGGTTTTTCCCTGGGAGTAGACGATTTTCCATGGAATGCTTCCGAGGTTTCTCTCCGATGGTGGCAGGATAACGGAAAGGGAAAAGAATTGGCCGTTGAAAAATTTCATTTAACTATAAATAAAAGCGAAAGCGAAACAATAGCACCGGAGAACAGCAGGAGAACTACAATAAGTTTTCCGAATATAACTTACTATTTTCTCTCCCGGAGTCCTTCGAGTTCTTTTGAGGATATATATATCATCAGGGGCTTTGGCTTTGGTCTGGGTCTTGATATAAATTTGCGTGAAACTGTACTTTCAGCTACCGACAGATTATTCGACGATGCCTATCAGGGTTCTTTATCTTTCTACATTCCAATAGGAATCGAACACTTTTTTTGGGATAAATTTCCCAATTTAAGTTACTCCATTGGCTTTGACTTATATGGAAGTATCATCCTCAGATACGTTTCTCATAACCGTTACGATACCTGGCAAAAAGCAAAAGAAGGAACTTTAAATTTTGGAATTTCCTCTCCTAAGTTTTTTATTAGATGGTGTTTTTAAAAAAAGGTTGTACTTCATAAATATTCTTATTTTATATTTCAATAATTAAAAGAAAAAAAGGTTGACAATAAAAACTCTCGAAAACCACTCTTTTCAAATAAAACCTGAAGCCTCAACAAATAAATTCCGGAACTAAAACACCGTTATCGTATCAAAACAGATAAACAACCCCAAAAGGAGGAATTAATGAAAAGAGTACCAAATATAATATTTTTAATGATAGTAAGTTTGCTCAGCATCGCAATAAATGCACAAATAAAAGAACCGACCGACGAAAAGGACGCTTCATCTCCGTATTTTTTAGTACAGGGAGACTCAGATGTTGAAAGTTTTCCCCTCCTTGAAACGAAGGCAGACGTAAACATTGCCGGAGTAACAGCAGAAATCGAACTAATACAGGTTTACAAGAACGACGGTAAAAAAACAATAGAAGCAGTATATGTTTTCCCCCTCGGTACAAAATCGGCAATCCACGCTATGAGAATGAAAATAGGTGAACGTATAATCGACGCGGAAATAGAAGAAACGGAAAAAGCCAGGCAAATATACGAAGACGCAAAAGACGATGGAAAAGTAGCATCGCTCTTAGAACAAAAACGCCCGAACGTTTTCCAGATGAAAGTCGCCAATATCATGCCCGGAGATGAGG
>CAYRCN010000197.1:0-3405 GCA_964422805.1 uncultured bacterium
CAAATCACACGAATAGCACGAATTTTCTTTAACTAAAACCTAAAACCAAATATCTAAGACCTAACATGTTGACAAAGATTAGGATTATTTTTATAATACTGATGTATATGAAAATATTTAAATCGATTTATCAGGGAGGTTTACATGGCAATAAAAAAAGAGGATAAGAGTACATGGGCTATTGGCGGAGGTCTGCTTTTAGGTTTGGGTATAGGATTCTTTTTCTTACAGGCTTCCGTTCTGGCATTTTTCGGATCCATACTCGCAGGATTGGGCCTGGGTCTTTTGATAACTTCAATAATTTCAAGTAGGAAATAAAGGACGAGCATTTAATCAGGATAATATAAAACTGGTTCCGAAGAGAAAGTAACTTAAATAATCCTCTTTCAGCTTACCGCTTACGGCTGACCGCAAACAAAAAAATCTCTGTGTACTCTGCAATTAAACTAAGCTTTTTGTCTTTAGCCTTTTGTTATTAGCTAAAAAAAACAACAAAAAATCAGTGTTTATCCGTGTAAATCCGTGGCTATTATTTAGAAAGGGGGGGGTGTGGGCTTGACAAAAAATTAAAAGGGGATAATTTCCAAAGAAAACAAGACTTTTTTAAGTTTTTTGATTTAAGTTACCCAACAGTGTGTTTAACTGCTGTTTTTGTTTTTTAATGGACCTTAAAATAAAAAGGAGGCAAATATGCAAGAAAAAGTTTATATATTTGACACAACTCTTAGAGACGGCGAACAGGCTCCGGGATTCAGTATGAATGTGGATGAGAAGGTGAAATTAGCCTTACATCTACAGAGATTGAATGTCGATTGCATTGAAGCCGGATTTGCCATAACCTCAGATGGAGATTTTGAAGCCATAACAGAGGTTTCAAAAGCCTTAAAAGGTCCTGAAGTAGCAAGTCTTGCCAGGGTAAGGGAGAAAGACATAGACCGCGCCTGGGCGGCTCTTAAATACGCCAAAAAGCCTCGTATTCACGTTTTTATAGCTACATCCGACATTCACATGGAATATAAGCTTGAAATGGAAGAAGATGAAGTACTTGAAGCTGCGGTAAAAGGAGTGGAATATGCTTGCAAATACACCGATAACGTGGAATTTTCGGCGGAAGACGCAACAAGAACAAGACCCGAATTTCTGGCTAAGGTTTGCAAAGCTGTTATTAAAGCCGGTGCAAGAGCTGTAAATATACCGGATACCGTTGGCTACACTACTCCCGATGAGTTTTCTAAGCTTATAGCTTTCTTGAAAAATGAAATAAAGAACGATGCTATTATAAGTGTACATTGTCATAACGATCTGGGTCTTGCTGTGGCTAATTCACTCGCAGCAGTAACAGCAGGCGCAAGGCAGGTGGAATGCACAATCAACGGTATCGGAGAACGAGCAGGAAATGCTTCTGTGGAGGAGCTTGTCATGATAATTAATACAAGAAAAGACCTATTCAACTTTAAAACGGATATAAATACAAAACACATATACCCGACAAGCAGAGCTCTTTCTTTAATTACCGGAGTTCAGGTTCAGCCAAATAAAGCTATTGTCGGGAAAAATGCTTTTGCTCATGAGGCAGGAATTCATCAGGATGGAGTAATGAAGGAAAAAAGTACTTACGAGATAATGAAACCGGAGGATATAGGATTGCCTTCCAATGAGTTGATACTCGGGAAACATTCAGGAAGACACGCTTTACGAAGTAAACTGGATGCTCTTGGATATCAGTATTCTGATGAAGAAATTGATAAACTTTTCAAGAAATTTAAGGCTCTTGCCGATAAAAAGAAAGAAATTTACGATGAAGACCTTGAAATGCTTGTCGCAGCAGAACTTTTCACGATGGAAGAAAAATATAAACTGCTTTCTGCAAATTTTTCCGGTGGCACGGATGTTCTTCCTTCCGCTACAATCGAGATAGAAGCCGACGGAAAACGTTTTAAAGAAGAAGGTTCCGGTGATGGACCTGTCGATGCTATATACGATGCGATAAGAAAGGTTGTACCGGATAAAGTTACAATTAACCGTTTTAGCATTAGCGCCATAACAGGCGGTTCAGATGCCCAGGGAGAAGTTACGGTTTATATCGAGGAAGATGGGATTGGTTCTGTAGGTAGGGCTGCTAAGACCGACATCGTTATTGCAAGCGCCGAAGCCCTTGTAAACGCTTTGAACCGTCTTGTTTTAAAGAAAAAAATGAAAGAAAAAAAGGAATACGGAGTTTAATTATTATGGGACATACGATAACGGAAAAGATACTTGCCGTACACGCAGCTAAGAAAGAAGTGAATCCGGGTGAACATATCGTTGCAGATGTCGATTTTATGGTTGCGAACGACATTACTGCACCTATAACGATCAATATAATCGAAGATATAAAGAATGCAGAGATAAAAAACGAGCAAATTGCTCTTGTTCCGGATCATTTCACGCCAAATAAGGATATCAAATCTGCGCAGAACGTGAAATTACTCAGGGAATTTTCGAAGAAACACGGCGTTAAATACTTCTTTGAAACCGGAAGGTGTGGGGTAGAGCACTGCATGCTTCCCGAAATGGGCCTTGTTGTCCCCGGCGATCTTGTGATAGGAGCAGATAGTCATACTTGCACATACGGAGCCCTTGGATGCTTTTCTAGCGGCGTCGGAAGCACCGACCTTGCCGGAGCTCTTATGACTGGTAAAATATGGCTTAGAGTTCCGGAAACAATCAAACTTGAATATACTGGCGAATTAAAAGAATGGGTTTACGGCAAAGATTTGATTCTAATGACTTTAAAGGAGCTTGGAAATGTTGCGGCTATATATAAATCTCTTGAATTTACAGGAAATACGATATCCGATTTAAGCATTTATCAGAGGCTAACAATGAGCAATATGGCTGTAGAAGCCGGAGCAAAGAACGGCATATTTCCTCCTGATAAAATAACAGAAGAATACGTTAAGAATAGAGCAAAAAGAAGTTATAAAATATACCAGAGTGATTCTGATGCAAAATATTCTGAAGTACGCAAATTCGATGTTTCGAATCTTGACCCGCAGGTATCCTTACCGCATCTTCCTTCTAATGCTGAAAGTGTAAAAAATATAGGTAAGATAGAAATAGACCAGGTTTTTATCGGTTCCTGTACAAACGGCTGGTATGAAGATCTGGAAATTGCAGCTAAGATATTGAAGGGTAGAAAAGTAGCCCCAAGTACGAGGTTAATAGTTGCTCCTCCGACGCCTTCAATTTATATGAAAGCCCTTAAGAACGGAATCTTAGAGATTTTTGGTGAGGCGGAAGCAGTGATCGGCCCTCCGACATGCGGTCCGTGCTTAGGAGGACATATGGGAGTTTTGGCTTCCGGAGAAAAAGCCATAGCAACAACAAATCGTAATTTTGTCGGAAGAATGGGGCATTATGAGA
>CAYRCN010000198.1:0-3392 GCA_964422805.1 uncultured bacterium
AAAGGAGGACTAATGGAATTCACAGAAGTACGTGTAACACTAAGAGATGAGCCCAGATTAAAAGCATTTGTCAACGTAACCTTTGATGACGACTTTGTTATACGCGGCATGAAAGTAATTGAAGGAAGAAAAGGGCTTTTCGTTGCAATGCCTTCCCGAAAAGGCAAGGACGGAACTTTTAGAGACATCGCTCATCCCATAAATAACACCATGCGAAAAAGGCTTGAGAAAGTTGTCCTTGATGAATACTACAGCAAATGTGAAGAGGAAGGTAAAAGTCCAAAGGGCTCAGACCTTGAGCAGGAAGACTTCGAAGCACCCGATGAGAACGTCGAAATAAATGCATTAGATGAAGAAGAAGCTGGCAGCGAAGAAGAGATCGAAGAAGACATTGAGGATATTGAGGGCGTCGAGGACAACGAGGAATTAGAAGAAGAATTAGAAGAAGAAGAAGAAATAGAAGAAGATCTTTTATAAAAATTTGCCCTTACAAAATTATGTGGGGCGTCGCCAAGCGGCAAGGCACGAGATTTTGGGTCTCGCATACGTAGGTTCGAATCCTACCGCCCCAGGAGAGAAGTAAAATTGGAATTGAAAGTTTTCTCAGGTTCCGGAAGTTTAAGCCTAGCAAAAGGTATTAGCAAATGTTTGAAAAAGCCTTTGTCTTCCCTTGAAAAAAGGAAATTTTCGGACGGCGAGATTTTTATTCAGATAAAAGAGAATGTTCGAGGAAGAGATGTATTTGTTGTTCAATCAACAAACTCTCCGGCAGAAAACATTATCGAACTTTTACTTATTATAGACGCCTTACGCCGCTCTTCGACGGGGAGAATAACCGCTGTTATACCATACTTTGGTTACGGAAGACAAGAAAAAAAGGACAAACCCAGGGTTCCGATTTCAGCAAAGCTGTTTGCGAATTTATTCGAGAAAGCAGGCGCCAATCGGATTGTAACCATAGACTTACATGCTCCTCAAATAACAGGTTTTTTTGATATCTCAGTGGATCATCTCTTTGCAACACCAGTAATGGTTAAACACATAAAAAAACTAAATTTAGATTATAAAAAGACTGTTATAGTTTCTCCTGATGTGGGAAGGGTTGAGGCAGCCAGAGCAATAGCAAAGAAAATCAATAGGAATATACCCATAGCTATCGTCGACAAAAGAAGACCCGAGCCGAATCATTGCGAAGTTGTTAATATAATTGGGAACGTAAAGGATAAAACAGCTATAATAATCGACGATATTGTAGACACAGCAGGAACTTTGACAGAAGCAGCAAACGAGTTAAAAAAGCAAGGAGCCAGTGCGATTTATTCGTACATAACACATCCGGTACTCTCGGGGAAAGCGATTGAAAAGATTACAACCTCATCGCTTGATAAACTTGTTGTAACAGACACCATCCCAATGGACGAAAAAAAGAGCAAAAAAATAGAAGTGGTTTCTGTAGCCAAACTTCTGAGCGAAGCTATCACAAGAATCCACGAGAACAAATCCGTGTCATCACTTTTTATATAAGAAAACGCAATTTAGGAGGAAAAGTTGAAAGTAAAAGATCGAACAGAACTAGGAACCAGGAAAGTTAATCATCTCAGAAAAGAGGGATGGATTCCTGGCATCATTTATGGTCACGGAGAAAAAAGTAGACCAATAATGATTAAGGAAGAAGAACTAAAAAACGTATTACACTCCCTGCACTCCGAGGCAACATTGTTAAATCTAGACTACGAAGGGAAAAAACTTCAGGTACTCATGCGCGAGGTCAGCCGAAACCCTCTAAATGAAAAACTATTACATGTAGATTTTCAACATATACATGAAAACGAGGAAGTTAATGTCCATGTGATACTTGAACTTCAGGGCAAAGCTAAAGGCATAGAAGAAGGTGGAATATTAAACTTAGAACACAGAGATTTAATAGTCAGGTGCTTACCTAAAGACATACCTGAAAAAATAGTAGTGGACGTTAGTGATCTTGCAATAGGACAATCCATACACATTAAAGACCTTCCAATACCAGAGGGTGTTAAAGTTGAAGAGGATCCATCTTCAACCGTCGTAAACATCCTATCTCCAAGAAAACTCATTGAAGTCAAACCTGTTGAGGAAGAGATAGCAATAGGTGGTGAAGAAGCAGAGGAACCAGAAGTTATTACAAAAGAGGGAGAAGAAGTAGTAGAAAAAGCAGAAGAACAAAAAGAAAAGGAGAGTGGCGAATAGAATATCGTGCAGCTATAGGGCTTGGCAATCCTTCAGCCCTTTACAGCGGAACCAGGCATAACCTTGGAGGAAGACTAATACACTTTATTTGTTCTAAGAAAAAATTAAGGTTTAAACCGGGCAAAGGGCATTATTACTATTCGCTAAAAGAAAATCTTATCTTGGCTTACGCGACAACCTTTATGAATAACAGTGGAATAGCTGTACGTGAATTATATGAAGACTTTTCCCTCTCGTTGGAAAATATTCTTATCGTCCTTGATGATATAAACTTACCTTTCGGTAAATTAAGATTAAGAAGCAAGGGAAGCGATGGCGGGCATAATGGTTTACACTCTATAATATATCATCTTGATAGCGAAAATATACCACGCCTACGAATCGGAATAGGAAATACTGAAAATAAAGAAACTTCGGATTGGGTCCTTTCAAAGTTTAGCAAAGAGGAAGAAAAAGCTATACCCGAAATATTGAAAAAAGCTAAAGAAGCTGTTTTCATTTGGAAAGATGAAAGTATTGATGTGGCTATGTCAAAAATTAACGAGAATCAAAAGGAGGTTAAATGAGAAAATACGAATGCACGTTCATCATCAATCCAGAAAAAGAAGAAGAGGTAAAACAAATTATAGAAGAAATAAAGGCCTACTTTGAAAAGAATAAAGCAAAAATTAAAAAAATAGACGAATGGGGAATTAAAGAACTTGCATACGAAATTGACGGACACAATAATGGTTTCTATACTGTCATTAATTTTGAGGCAGATTCCGAAAAAGTTAATCATTTTAAAGAATATATGGGTAAAAACAACAACATACTAAGGCATATTCTTGTGGTAAAGGAGAAATAAAAAATGGCCGAATATAGAATCCCTAACATAAATTCTGTGCTCATCACGGGAAGAGCGACTGCTGACTCTATTTTAAGTTACACGGAATCAGGCAGCGCTTATCTCAAATTTCGTATAGCCTCAAATCGTAATTTCAGAGACAAAAGTGGAGAATGGAAGGAAGAAACAACTTTTGCCGGTGTAACATTATGGGGGAACCAGGCGGAGAGACTAAGTGAACGGATAAAAAAGGGAGCTCCCGTTATGGTGGAAGGGAGATTATCCAGTTACACAAGAGAGGTTGACGGATTTAAAAGAACCGAATTAAGTATAAACGCAT
>CAYRCN010000199.1:0-3379 GCA_964422805.1 uncultured bacterium
GAAAAACTCAATAGCACCTTGCATATAACCTCCTTTTCTTCATTTATAGACAATATTTTACTTTTGCATAAACGTTATACATACCTAAACACCAATCTAAATCTACCTCGAAATCCAACGATAATATATAGTAATTCCTATGAGTGTCAAGAGGGCTGCCCCGAGAATCGAAAACGCCTCAAATGAGTTAGTTCTTAACATTCCTTTAATCAAAGGGAAAAGATCTGCCGGATCTGCAATAGAAAGATTCCGGCCGAAGTACAAGACGCGATAAAAATGTATGATTGCTGATAAAACTAAAAAAACAGACCCGATAACAGGCAAAATCCATATCCCCTTTTTTTCAATAAGAGGAAGAAGTCTTTTTATAATTAATCCGTACACATAAAGAGACAACGTAAAAATAAGTATACCAATGGCAAAAAGAATCTCAAAAGGGATATCAACTCTCATCTGAAACCTCCCCTTTTCGGACTTACAACTCTTCTAAAACGCAGCGCACCTAGTAAAGATAAAATACCCGAAAGAAAGAATAGTGAATACGCAATTCTTCCGGTATTAACCGGCATTTTCAAATTACCTTGAAAAACTGAAAGCAATTGTAAAACTGCATATACAAGAACCCCGGATGGAGCAATAATGATGAACTGCCACTCTGTTTTCTTTCTTAGAACCCTCTCATATCTTTTAGCAATTATTCCGAAGCGAACAAAAGTAATCCACAAAAAAACTGCCGCGGTAATCATTACCCAACTATTCAAAGATCCCATTCTGGTAATCTCTTCTGGCAGAGAAACCAGAAAAAATGAAAATGAATTCATTTCTCCTCCTCTATCTTCTTCATTATTTCTTCTTTTAATTTTTTAGCTTTTGAAGGTCCAACTATTAAAGAAGCAGCATCTTTAAGTGATTGAGCAACTTCTAAAACCTGGTCTTTTGTCGGCTTTTCTCTATTTATCCCGCTATCCTCAATCACATTAGATACTATATCCAAAGAAAAATCACCGAGATAATTACCCGCTATTTCTTCAATATGGTCTATAACTTTCGTGCTTAGAATAACCTTAGGTACACTTACTTCTTTTATTTCTTCAACTTCTTCTTTTTCTTCTGCTTTTAAAGCCTCGGCTTCTGCTTCCTTCGCTTTTAATTCTTCTTTCTCTGCCTCTTTTTCTTCAGCGAATATTTCTTCTTTTTTAACTTTTTCCGCTTCTATCTTTTCTTTTTTCTCAACTATAGCTCTTTCCGGCTTTTTCTCCTTTACTCTCGCCTTTGCTCTTACTGCACTTTCTTTTTCATAAATATATTTCAAAATGTTCTCAACATTCACACCCTTATTCGCAACTACACCGATAAAATTGTTTCTATAATAAAATATAACTACTTTCTTATCACCACCCTTAACAACCAACTGCCGGAAAGGTAGTGATCCGATAGCATCAAAAGTCTGAGTTAGAACAAGATCTATTCTATCTAAAACCTCCATTCCGCTATCAAGTTTACCCACGTACTCTTTTGGTGGCCCCAAATTAAAAACGGCTTCTAAATTAAAATTATCTTTTAAATCCTTTAAATCTATCATTATTTATTCTTTTCGCTGATTTCTCTAATTACTTTTTGAACAATTATTTTCGTTTGCTGTTTACCAAATTCACTTAACGCCTTTTTTACAATAAAATCGAGCAATAATTTCATAAATTTATTTATTTCATCCCTATTTGATTCTTCCGAATTTCCAACCTTCAATTCCATACCCTCTAACTTGATTAATCCTTTAACCTTATCATCTTTAGAAAGAGCGGAAAGACCACTAGCTATATAACCTCTCCACATCTCAGGATCAGAATCACTCACGAATTCTCTGATCAACATATTCAATTGCTCTGCCCTATCCTCTAAGAGTTTTCCTACTTCCGAAGAAACGTCCTTCTTCAATCCTTCGAGGCTCTCTTTCACCTTTTCTTCAATACCTTCAATATTTTGTTCTAACACAAGACCGAGATAATTTCCGTCGAAAGGTACAATAACAATAGTATCTCTACCAATTCCTTTTATCGAACTTATCCCGCCAATCTTACATGAATCTGCTATAATCTCAGCTGCGGAACCCGTAAAAGCAACCAAATCGTCGATATTACCCGGAGTTATTCCTCCACTATTTAAAATAGACCCATCCTCAGAAGATACAAGAGCAAATCCCTTAATATCTTTAACTTTCATTAATCCATCTAACGGTATATCAGGACTCATTCTTTATTTCCTTCAGTTTTTTCTTTACCAGTAGCTTCCCGAGAACTTCCGTAGCTTTTCCCTGCAGACAATCAACTACTTCAGAAAAAAATTCTTTGGTTCTTTCAAGATCCAAAGAAAACTTTTCGGTATTAATATTCAAACTCTTCCCATTAAAAGAAACAGCTTTTTTTAGTTCATACTTATCAATAAGTTCATTAAAACCTTCAAGCCAGGGACCATCACCAAAAGCTTTTAAAAAAACATTAGTATCTTTAAGCCCTTTCTCAATAATTCTCTTTCTTTCTTCCGGATCATAAAGCAAAGACTCTTTAAATAACCAGGATAATGCTTTTAAAGTATCCAGCTCTGGAAGAGGACTCAAACTAATAATTTCAGATAATTTTTTCTTTCCGTCAGCTAAAATCAAAACTTTCCACTCATCTTTTTTCAAGGCAATCTTATCCCCTTCCGGGGTCTTTGAAGATTTCTGTGGAGTAATTGAATCAGGAGGAAGATCTTTTCTGAACTCTTCAACCTGAGCTTCTCTTGTCTCTATTTCATCTATCAGTTCTGCAAGTGGTTGAAAAATCGTATTCACGGTAGGTTTTTCATCAGGTTGGAAAACAAATTTCCCTTCTTTTTTCATCCCAATAGAAAAAAAAGCTTCGAGTCCCTCTAACTTGTCCATTTCAGCATGTAGTACCTTACCATCCGAAACATAAACGTTCCCCTGTTCCTTTATAATTAATCGTCCGGTTTTTTTGAACCTTGAAAGTAAATAAAAAATCTCTTTTATGGAGAAATATAATAAATCCCCCTCTATGGCAACATCTTTCATATCAGTATATTATTGAAAATATAACGATTGTCAAGACTTTATCAGTTTCTATTAACCCTCTTCTTTACAGAAATCAAATATTAAAAATTAAAAATAAAAATGACAAATTAAAATGTAAAAACTAAAAAAGATAAAACGCCTATTTGCATAGGTTAGAAAGGGGGGGTGTTTGTTTGTCTTAAAAATATATTTTTGAATTTTGATTTTTAAATTACTATATTACTATTGTTTCCTTTATAAGTTCTTTATTCCTAACACGCTGAACATTGAGTTGTTTAACCTCGGGTATTGTTCTAACCTCTCCACTTT
>CAYRCN010000200.1:0-3346 GCA_964422805.1 uncultured bacterium
AGTATACTTACTCCCATTCTGGAAGATATGTTGGGATATAAAGAGACTCAGATAAAGAAATTTTTCATCGATATCGGTCATACGATTTCAGAGTGGAGCAGGGTAAAAACCGACTGGATAGCGCTGGAATAAACTATTATTATTTTCCGGCGAATTTGACAATATTTTTTCCGGCTCTTTTTGCGGTATAAAGAGCTTTATCGGCAGCATGTATAAGTTCGGTTGAAAAATTGCCGTCTTTCGGATAACGTGCAATTCCTATACTAACTGTAATATTTTTAGTGGGTTGGCTCTTTTCCTCTCCTACAAATTTCTTTTCTAAAATTTTACTGCGAAGCTTATCTGCAACCTCTTTTGCTTCTTCTTCGCCTGTCTCCGGTAGTAAAACCACAAATTCTTCTCCGCCGTAACGATATAATCTATCGGTAAATCTTATATTGTAAGAAATTGTTCGAACCAGTCTTATAAGTAATTTATCTCCTTTTTGATGCCCATGAAAGTCGTTGTATTCCTTAAACCAGTCGATATCTATCATTAAAACAGATAAATTTTTGTTATACCGTTCGGCTCTTTCGATCTCCTCTTTAAGGTCTTCTTTTAGCTTCCTTCGATTATAAGCACCCGTTAGATCGTCGGTTATTGCATCTGTAATATCTTCAAAAATTTCCAGGACGTATTTTTTTCCTCTTAATTCAATGGCTTTATGTTTTATTTTTACTGTTTTCCCGTTAAAGGCTCCATCAGATTCAACTGTTATAATTTCTCCAAGTGGAATTTCTTTGTTTACCGGGCAAAGTGGGCATTGAATATTGTTATCCGAATATACTTCAAAACACTTCTCCCCGACGGCATTTCTCCCGACTTTTTTCTTAAGCGCCTCATTCATATAAAGTATATTTAGCTCAGTATCAACTATATCTATTGGAATAGGAAGAACTTCTAATATTTTCTCAAAATCTTCCAGATCGATCTTCTTAAACTTCGAACTTTCCAGATCGTCTAATAAAATTTATAACCTCCCTGTCTAATTACTTTATTATTAAAGATACAAAGATTTATCTGATAAGTCAATAGTGGAAAAATCGTATCCGCTTTAGCCACGAAGGCACTAAGGCACGAAGTTTTTTATTTCTTGTTTTTTCTAAATCCTAAATCCCATATCCTAACGCCAAATATTACCACAAAGGACACAGAGAAAAAAATAAATATTATGTTGTTCTCCCTTCCAAACCTCCTGACTTTCTAACGTCCTAACTAAAGTATTATTAATGTAATCATTGACAAAGATATTGTTTGATTTATAATTTAAAAGAGGATATAAGATGATAAAAAATCCGAAAATACTTAAAGAATTTGAAAGGAAGATTAAGAAAAAAAGTGAAGTTGATATCAATAAGAATTTTGAAATCTTTGAGGGTCTTTATAAGGAAGCTTTAGAGCTGGGAGTGCTTCCGAGAAAGAGTCCTCTTTCCGATAAAGAAACAGTAAAAAAAATAGCCAAAATCATAAATAGTGTTTAAAGAGTTACTTTCTAAAATTTCAAAACAATTAGAAAAAAGTAAAGTATCGTATATGGTAATAGGGGGACAGGCAGTTTTGCTTTATGGTGAACCAAGGCTTACAAAAGATATCGATATAACTCTGGGCGTGACTCCGGAAAGACTGTCGGAAATTGAAAGTCTCAGTAAAAAATTAAAATTAAGAATCCTTGTAGAGAACCCAAAAGATTTTGTAAAAGAGACAATGGTACTGCCGGTTGAGGATGAAAAAACCGGAATTAGCGTCGATTTTATTTTTTCTTTTTCAGAATACGAGAAACAAGCTATAAAAAGAGCTAATCCTATTAAAATGATGAACACAGATGTAAAATTTGCATCTCTTGAAGATGTAGTCGTTCACAAAATAATAGCAGGAAGAGCCAGAGATATTGAGGACGTAGAAACAATACTCTTGAAAAATCCTAAATATGACGAGAAGTACATTAAAAAGTGGCTAGACAAGTTTGATAATTCTCTGAAAGAAAATTATTGTAAGACTTTCTCGAAAATAAGTAAAAGTTCTCGTTAATATTGTATCGTATTCTTGCTATTTGTGTGTATAAATTCGTCATTAGTCACTGGTCATTAGTCATTAGTCAAAAAAACAAATAAAAAACTCCGTGTCTTAGTGCCTTCGTGGCAATATTGGGATTTAGGATGTGGGGGTTGGGATTTAGTTAAATTAAACCAAAAAATCCTTTTAAATCTGCGTTCATCTGCGTCCTATTTTCTTTGTGAGCTTTGTGGTTCAAAAACACTCTTGACATTTTCCCGCCGGATTTTATCCTTAAATCAAATGAGTGAAAACAAAAGATTAATACGACTTCTTTCTTCCGCGGGAGGAGGTAAAACATACCGTCTTTCCACACGCTATAAAGAATTGCTTAAAGAAGACAATCAAAATCTTAAAAAAACTCTTGCTATAACATTCACGAATAAAGCCGCGACCGAAATGAAAGAACGTATCCTAGGATTACTAAAAGAGGAAGCCCTAAAGGGTAAAGATATTCACTCTCAAAAACTAATAGACCACATTCTCGATAATTACAGCGATTTCTCGGTTCGTACCATCGACTCTTTTGTTAATTCACTTGTCAAAGCATTTTCGATAGAACTGGGGATTGCTCCCGAAGCTGAAATTATTATGGATTCCAATTACTATAAAGATTTTGCCACCTCCCTGGTTATCCAGTCGGTAGAACAGGATAAAAATCTCCGCAGGAAACTTAGCGACTTTATAATAAACAGAATAGAAACAGGGGACAAAATAAGCTGGGACTTTCACAGGGCTCTAAGGAAAGGAATGGACAAAATTGAAAAATATGAGGGGAATGAAAATGTTTCTTTTGAAAAACCTCTGGAAGACCTTGTCAAACTCGATAAAGATATCTCAATTTGTTTTAATAAATCTATTAGCCTTGCGGAAGAAATTCTCGAATATTCCGAACATTACGACGGTATTGACAGCCGGTTTTTGAAAACGCTCGAAAAAGGAGCCGGAAACAGAGATGTCAACAAAATACTTGAAAGTTCCTACCTGAAGGGAGAATGCGAAGGGGCACTGAAAAAAAACTTCAAAGATAAACCCGGAGATTTTCGAGGTCTTTTCGGAGAATTAAAAAAATACGTCTTAAACTATTACAAGCAGAGACTCTTAAGAGAACATAATTACCAGATAGATATTTACCAAATATACAGAGAAATCTTAAAAAATATCAAAGAAAAACAGAGGGTCAGATTCATAGAAGACATAAATAAAGAACTAAAAGTCTTGTTCGATGAATTCAGCATACCTTTCGTGTTTTACA
>CAYRCN010000201.1:0-3318 GCA_964422805.1 uncultured bacterium
AAACTCCGGACGGGAAAATTTATTTGTCCTATAAGCATAGTCGAAGAATTTCGGTTTTTGACGGTATTAGATGGCAAACTCTTAACAGGAGAAATTACTGGGGTTTGCCCGGCGGCTATCTTTTTAATATGGAATCCGATTCCGAAGGCAGGATATATTTTGGCTTCTGGTACTGGTACGACGATCCCGTTTTGTATTGTTGGGACACTCAAAATGATACTATGCCTCACTCAATTGACCTTCCGATTGTTTCCGTAACTACTGTTACGGGTATGTTGGTGGATGATAATGATGATCTATGGCTTGGTCTTTTGAGAACTTCTACTTACGGATCAGGCAACTGGGTTTTAAAAATGCATCGGGTAAATGAGGATTCGCTTGAATGGATTACGTATCAAGACCCTGAGATTTCATGGAAGAGGGTTTTTGCTGAAGGTTCGGAAGGTGTGTATTGTGGAAATTCTCCGTCTATGGGAGGAGCGGGCATTCATGTTTTATATGATAATGGAACATTTGAAGAGGTGGTGGGAGAACTCGGTTCAAGCACGATTTCGATGTGTGGAGATCTTAAGGGGAATATATGGGCTGGTTTGGAAGATAAGCTTGTTTATATTTCCGATAATAGTGTAGAAAGAGTAGAAATTTCGAGTAGATTTGAGGGGTTAGCCGTTGATTTTCAGGGAGGATTGTGGTGTTATAATAGCACAGAAGGCTTAAGTTATCGTAATCCGGAAGGGAATTGGGAATCTTTGCCCCAGGAGCTAAGAGAAATACAGCCTTTTTCCTTGAGAGATATTGTTTCACCACTTCATTTTACTGAAAACAGAAATCTTTTTGTGTGTACTTATAATGGTTTATACGAGTTTGACCTTGATTTTAATGTTCCTGATTCCGGAGGAATTATCGTTTATCCTAATCCATTTAATTATGAGGAACATAATCGGTTAACCTTCTCGGCAAAGGATATTGGTGGTAAGGATATATTGATTTATGATGTAATTGGTGATTTAAAGGGAGAATATGAAGTACCATCTGGAAATGATGTCTTTTCAATTGATATTGATTTGTCTTCAGGTTTATATTTGTATTTTTTAACCGAAGAAGGGAAGGTAATTTATAAAGGTAAATTCGTCGTTGTCAGATAGGAAAATTGAACCACAGAGCACACAAAGAGCACAAAGATTTTTGATTTTTGTTCAACTATATAATTTATTCCTTAAATAAGAAACTTGTTAATCTTTTTTAGTCCTCACAAAATTTTTCTGTGGATGGGGGGGTTAAAAATAACAATAAATTAGGGTTGAGTGTGGTGGGGCTTTGTGTCCTTTGCGGTCTTTGTGGTTAAAAAGTTTAATAGGGGAATGCAATCTTTTTTCCTTGACAAAAGGCGTCTGTTTTCTATAATGGAAATATGAATGAGAATAAAAAAATATCAGAAGAGAAGTTTCAACGTTTAACTGCTTTAATGTTCAATTTACCTTACCAGGATGAATTCCGGAGAGTTAAGGTGAAAACAAAAGAATTGGATAGTTTTTTAAAAGAAGTCGCTGAAGGCAGGATAAAAGACAGCAGAGAGTTTCTAAGAGAAGGGCTCAAGAGAACTATGACTCCCCTTCTCCTTTCAATAATCAAAGAAAAATTAAAAAGATTTGCGGAGAAGTATAGAGATAATCCGGAAAGTGAAGCGGCACTAATGGTACTTCACTTTTTATATAATAGTCTTCCCCTGGATACGAATGCTTTTTTCATCGTAGTTTTCATAAGAAGTGCCCTTAATAGACCTCTTGCAGATAATAGTAAAGTATGGACTTTTCTATACGAATTTTTACCTAAAAAGATTGAAACTGGTGATACCGAGACTGTAGAAAAACCTAAGTTTAAAAATATTTCAGGTAAGGACTTTGAAGAAAAAGAATCCGGACTTTTGACGCCGAAGGAAAAAAGACTGGAAGGAAAAACAAAACCAAGAATTGTAATACCTGGTGGAGGTAATAAATAATAATTATGGCTAAAATTTTGATTGTTATGGGTTCCGCGAAAGATTTGGCTTTTGCAAAGCAAATCGAAAAAATTACAAAAAAATTTGGGGTTCAGTGTGAATTGAGGATTGCCTCGGCCCACAAAACTCCAGATAAAGTTATTAAAATAATAGAAGAAAACGAGAAGAAGGAACTTGTATACGTTACAATTGCAGGGAAAAGTAATGCTTTAAGTGGTTTTGTTGATGCTAATACTACTAAACCCGTGATAGCTGCACCCCCATATTCAGACAAATTCGGAGGAGTAGATATTTTTTCGAGCCTCAGGATGCCAAGCGGGGTTGCCCCTATGGTTGTGCTTGGTGCCGAGCAGGCTGCGCTCTCTGCCGTAAAAATACTTGCGCTTGGGAGCAAAAATTTACAGGAAAAGATATTTAAATATCAGGAAGCGTATAAGAAAGATATTGAAAAGGAGGATAAAAAAATAAATGGGTAGCGTAAAAAATCTTTCTGTTATTGAAGAACCCACAGAAAGTGAATCAGGATTTGGATTGTTTGAATTTTCTGATAGATATTCAGTTTTTGATTGGGGAGAAATGCCGGATCATATTCCGGGTAAAGGTTCGTCTCTCGCAATTATTACTTCACATTTCTTCGAAATTTTAAGAAAAAGAGCTATTCCTAATCATTATCTTGGAGTTGTTGTTGATGGGGGAACTTTTGATTTTAGCAAAATAGACAAACCTTTTAATACAATTAAGGTTAAGCTTGTTCGTGTTATAAAACCTGAGATAAAAAATAAATTATATGATTACTCGGTTTATAAAAATATTTCAAAAAACTTTCTTATTCCAATGGAGTGTATTTACAGAAATTCTGTACCTGAAGGTTCTTCTTTCTGGGAAAGATACAATAGAGGAGAGATTAAGTATGAGTATGAAATAACTCCTAATGTTCCTTTAGAGAAACCCATTCTTGATGTGTCTACAAAATTAGAAGAAACAGACAGATATATGTCCTGGGACGAAGCAAAAAAAATATCTAACTTAGATCTCGACCAGATTGAAGAAATAAAGAGTTTATTATCAAATGTTAGCAATATTATTACGGAGGAAACAAAAAGAGCCGGTATTATTAATCAGGATGGTAAGTTGGAATTTGCAATAGATGATAAGGGTTTTATTATGGTTGTTGATGCTTTGGGAACTCTTGACGAGTGTCGTTTTCTCTTTAATGAAATTGCTTTGAGCAAGGAAATATTACGTAAACACTACAGAAAGTCAAAATGGTATAAAGAAGTTAAGAAAGCAAAAGATAAGAATGTAAAAGATTGGAAGTC
>CAYRCN010000202.1:0-3272 GCA_964422805.1 uncultured bacterium
GAATACTCAGAAGTACGGGAAATAATGCGAGGTTGGGCGAAAGCGAGTACCTTGTAGCAGAAGCCGATGAAAGTGATCGTTCTTTTCTCAAATTATTTCCGACAGTTGCAGTTATTACTAATATAGATCTTGAACATCTTGATGTTTATAAAGACCTTGATGATATAAAAGATACATTTAAGAAATTTGCAAATTCGGTTCCCTTTTACGGAGCTGTCCATCTTTCTATGGATGATCCTGTTTCTATTTCTATTCTTACGGAAATAGAGAGAAAAGTAATTACTTTTGGGCTTTCTCCCAATGCAGATGTGAAAGGGATGAATATCGAAAGAGACGGCTTTTCGCATAGTTTCGATCTTGTTTCGAACGGAAATAGTATAAAAAATATTCAGGTTAATCTTCCGGGTAAGCATAACGTCATTAATGCTATAGCTGCTTGTTCTGTTGCTTTAGAGCTAGGGGTCGATTCGGAGAGTATTAAAAAGGGGATAAGCAAATGTACTGGCATTGCCAGAAGGTTTGAAAAACGAGGGTTTGAAAAGGGAATTCTTGTTATAGACGATTACGCTCATCATCCGAGGGAGATCGAGGCCACTCTTTCCGGAGCGAGGGCAGGCTGGGATGGAAGAATAGTGGCAGTGTTTCAACCTCATTTATTTTCTAGGACCATATTACTCAAAAAAGAATTTGGGAAAGCCTTTTTCCAGGCTGATAAAGTTATTATTACGAACATTTATGCGGCGAGGGAAGAACCAATACCCGGAGTTACAGGAGAAATCATTAAAGAGCAGTGCAGGAATTTTGGTCACAAGGACGTAGGATATATCGAAAATAAAGAAGAAATCCCGAAATTTTTAATTCCGCAGCTTTCAAAAGGGGATATGGTGATTCTACTTGGCGCGGGGGATATTTATAAAATTGCAGAGGATATACTTGATGGAATTAGAAGTAAAAGGTAAGATGTTATTTGATGAGCCTCTTTCTGCTCATACTTCGCTGCATCTCGGAGGGAAAGCAAGATATTTCCTTATGTCGTCTGATGCAGATGATATTTCTGAAGCTGTTTCTTTTGCCAGAGAAGAAGGACTTACGAGTTTCGTAATGGGTAAAGGTTCAAATATACTTTTTTCGGATGAAGGTTTTTCCGGTATTATTATATGTACAGAAAATATGAAAAAGCTTGATGTTTATAATAATAAATTGACTGCACAGGCAGGAGTCAGTTTGTCCGATGCAATAAATGTTGCAAAAGAATCTTCTCTTTCGGGTTTTGAATCGCTGTCCGGTATCCCCGGAAGTGTTGGCGGTGCTTCTGTAATGAATGCAGGTGCTTTTGGTTGTGAAATAGGTAATTATATAAAATCAGCAAAGGTTTTGAGAGATGGTGAGGAAGTCAAACTTACGGATATACAATTCGATTACAGACAATCCAGTTTTTCAGATGAAATTGTTTTAGAGGTAGAATTTTCCTTGACCGAAAGAGAAAAAGGGGAAATTGAAAATAAAATAAAGGAAATAAATACGCTCAGGAAAGAAAAACAGCCTGTTTTTTCTAAGGAGTTAGGAACCTGCGGATCGGTTTTCAAGAATCCGGAAGGTCTTGCGGCCGGGAAATTGATTGAAAAATCGGGATGCAAGGGAATGAGAACCGGAGGGGCGATAGTTTCGGAGAAACATTGTAATTATTTTCTAACCACGCCAGG
This sequence comes from uncultured bacterium, assembly GCA_964422805.1. Classification (GTDB taxonomy): domain Bacteria; phylum Hydrothermota; class UBA3072; order UBA3072; family UBA3072; genus JAFGHJ01. The sequence continues at coordinate 1,704 of CAYRCN010000202.1, forward strand.
TGCTACATCCAGGGATTTTATTGAATTGATAAAAGTCGTTAGAGATGAAGTCGAAAGAAAATTAGGGATTACTTTGGAATTGGAGGTAAAAGTAATTGGCAAAGAAAAAGAAGTCGAGATTTAGAGTACGTTATTTATTGATATTATTGATTATGTATTTTTTATATAGAATACTGGTAATTTCTCTACCTATCGAGAAAGCTCATATAAGTTATTCGAAGGAAGTTACGGAAAATAAAAAGAATGAAATCGGAAAAATAGTTAAGAAAACAGGAATAGATAATTTAAGAGCGTTGAAAGATTCAATTGAATATCTTACCTGGGTAGAGTCAGTTGATTTAAGAAGAAATATTTTAAGTAGGTTAAAGATTGTTGTTACTCCAAGAGTACCGGTGGTCCGAATTGCTGGAGTTGGAGAAAAGGTTATCGATAAAGAAGGTTTTATTTTTAGCACCGATAAAACAGACTCTCTGCCAGTAGTTGAAGTAGATAAAGAGGTTTCCAGTGAAAAAATAGCACAAGCACTCAGGATTCTTGAAATTCTGACTGCGCTTAATATTGATAAGATGCGGATTAATCATGGAGATGTTATAACAAAATGTTCGAATTTTGAGGTTATATGGGGAAACGATGAATTCGAAAGAAAGTACGAAATACTTAAACGTATACTGGGGGATAATATAAGTGAGTTCGGCGGGAAAATAGACTTCAGGTTTAAAAACATGGTGGTTTTAAGGAGGTAAGCATTGGGAGAAGAAAATGAAGTTGTAGTAGGTTTGGATCTTGGTACAACAAAAATTGCTTCTGTCATTGCCGAAGTTGAAGAAGGAAAAGTTAATATTATTGGTGTAGGAAAATATCCTTCTGAAGGATTGCGCAAAGGAATTGTTATAAATATAGATAAGACAGTTCAGTCCATACTTAAAGCGATGAGGGAAGCAGAGATGATGGCTGGAAAGGAAGCCAGCGGTGTATTTACAGGAATTGCGGGGGATCACATACGAAATATTCAGGGAAAAGGAGTCGTGGCGGTCACGGGGCCGGATAATGAGATAACCCGGGAAGACGTACAAAGAGTCTTAGAAGGTGCTAAGTCAATGGCTCTGCCGGTAGACAGGGAAGTGATTCATATTATACCTACGGATTATATGCTGGATGGTCAGGGTGGGATTGACGATCCTGTAGGAATGTTTGCCCAGAGATTGGAAGCGAGTGTTGTTATCGTAACCGGAGCCGTCACATCTGCTAAGAATATTTGCAAATGTGTTAATAAAGCTGGTTATGAAGTTAACGATATTGTACTTCAACCACTTGCATCTTCATACGCTGTTTTATCCGGTGAGGAAAAAGAAGCCGGGGCTGTTCTGATGGATATAGGGGGAGGTACCACTGATATAGCAGTTTTTTACAACGGTAGTTTAAGAAAAACGTCTGTGATTGGTTTAGGTGGTGAAAATCTTACGAATGATATAGGAATAGGACTCCGATGTTCTTATACCGAAGGAGAAAGAGTAAAAATAGAATTCGGGACAGTTAAGGAGCTTCCCGAAGATAAGAGAAAAGAAATGA
>CAYRCN010000203.1:0-3270 GCA_964422805.1 uncultured bacterium
AGGTAATTGCTGGGAAGGAGGAGTTAATTCTTTATTATTAAATCCTTCTGAAATTATATATTCATCTGAGTATTTAGATAATAAATATAACTTCTCTTTTACCTTTAAAAAGATGTTTTTGGATATGAATGCGAATTTTGTAGGTATTACCAGAAAAAGCGGTAACAACGCATATGGGTTTTCTTTTTTGGGTTTTTATTCCGGGGATATGGAACTGCGAGATGAATCTCCCGGTATTCCTATTGGAGATTATTCGGGGGATTATCTTATTTTTGGCGCGACCTATGCAAGAAGTTTTGATAATTTAAGTTTTGGCGGCACCTTAAGATCTTTAAAAGCGAGAATTTTTGAAGTCTCTTATTCAACTTATTCATTTGATTTGGGAATGAGTCGTAGTTTCAAGGCTTTTAATGACAAAGATTTTAGATTTGATTTATCTTTCATGCATTTGGGTCCCAAATTTTTTGATGATGCATTTCGTTTACCTCTTACCTGGCATGTTGGACTAAAGGGGAATTTAGAACCTTTATTTCTCGGTTTTTCTATTAACAAGCCTTTAAACACAAAATTGCAATACACTATTGGCGGAGAATTGAAAATAAAAGAATACTTTTTCATCCAAGCTGGAACGAAGGTTAATAATCCTTTAGAGAAATATTCTTTTGGTTGGGGATTGCGTAAGGATAACTTAAATTTCAACTATTCTTATGCTCCTACAAATATAGATATTATTGAGGGTTCACATCTTTTTACAATCTCAATGGGAATATAATGATTAAGCACTTAGATTTCGAAAAACCTATAATTGAATTACGCGAAAGGATAGAAGAATTAAAAGCTCTTAATGGAAACATGAGCGGAATTTATCAGACTGAGTTGAATAAGTTAAATGCAAAATTAGTTAAAATAAGAAAAGAAATATTTTCTTCACTTACACCCTGGCAGAGAGTTGAAATGGCAAGGCATCCTAATCGACCGTACACCAGTGATTATGTAAAATATCTGTTTAGAGATTGGATTGAGATTCACGGCGATAGGAGATTTTCGGATGATAATGCTATAATAACAGGAATCGGAAGTCTTGAAGGAATATCTTTTGTGGTTGTTGGTCATGAGAAGGGAAGAAAAATAACGGAAAAAGTCAAAAGGAATTTTGGTAGTGCGCATCCGGAAGGATACAGAAAAGCTTTAAGAGTAATGAAATTAGGAGGTAAGTTTAATTTACCAATTGTTTGCTTTGTGGATACGGCGGGAGCTTATCCGGGAATAGGTGCGGAAGAAAGAGGGCAGGCTTTAGCTATAGCTGAGAATATAAAAGAAATAGCTGTTATTCCTGTTCCTATTATTGTAATAATTACCGGAGAGGGGGGTAGTGGGGGAGCTTTAGCTATTGGAGTTGGAGATAGAATATATATGCAGGAATTTTCTGTTTATTCTGTTATTTCTCCTGAGGGATGTGCTTCTATTATTTTTAGAGACCAGGAATATAAAAAAGAAGCTGCGGGATATTTAAAGATTACAGCGGAGGATTTAAAGAAATTTAACGTTATCGATGGGATAATAAGCGAACCGGAGGGAGGAGCTCACAGTAGTCATGAAGAAGCTGCAAGGGTAGTTGGGGAAACAATTCTTAAAGTATATCAAGAATTGAAAGATATCCCACGGGATAATTTGATAGACAAAAGAATTGAAAAATTTTCCAAAATGGGTGTGTATATTGAAGGATAAATGGCTTTAAGAGGGGATTTTAAGGATTTCGAACTAAACGACATATTCCAGCTAATCCATATGGGAGGTAAAGATGGAGCTCTGCATCTCCAGGGAAAAGATGGGAGTGGAGTTATTTTTTTTGAGCACGGTAATATAAAACATGCCGAAACGGGTAATCATACAGGTACCGAAGCTATAAACATATTTCTTACTTGGGATACTGGCAATTTTGAATTTATAGCTGCAGAGAATACTGATAAGGTTACGATTAATCTTCCTGTCCATAGTGTAATTTTAGAAGCTGCAAGACAAATAGATGAGTGGAAAAAAATGGAAGACGTGATACCTTCTGTGGAGGTTGTTGTTGATTTTGAAGAAGAGCCGGATATTTCTGATATTGAACTAAGGCCCATGGAGTGGAAAGCTCTTTCAATAATTAACGGAGAAAAGACCATAAAAGAAATTGCTGAAGAACTTAAGATGAAAACCTTCGATCTTGCAAAGGTTCTTTACGGATTAGTTCAATCTGGCTTAATAAGAGTAAAGAAAAAATAAATCTGATCGAAAAAAATGATAAAGATTTCTTGAAAGGAGGAGAGTTAATGGAGAAAAGATGTATTTGTATTGCTGGACATGCCAATTCCGGTAAGACTTCATTAGGAGAAGCAATACTGTATAAGGTGAATTTTACAAACAGATTAGGTTCCATTGATACAGGAACTTCAATCTTAGATTATATGAAATATGAAAAAGAAAGGAAATATTCGGTCAGTCTTTCTGTCGCAACCTTTAAATATGACGATGTTGAAGTAGATCTTATCGATACCCCCGGATATCTCGATTTTCAGGGAGAAATGATTTCCGGCTTAAGTGTTTGCGACTCGGTTGTAATAGTAGTGGATGGGTCTTCCGGACTTGGATTTACCACCGGTCAGGTTATTGAGTACGCTCAGAAAAGAGGTATACCGTCTATATTCTATATAAGTAAGCTGGGTAAAGAGTCCATTAATTTTAAAGGTATATTGGAAGAAATTAAGGATGAAGTGAAAACCGGTTTGGTACCTCTTGTTGTCCCATTAATCAGGGGAGATAAAACAATTGGAGTAGTTGATATGCTGGATTTAAAGGCGTATTCGGCTGAAGGTGAAATTGAAATTCCTTCTGAATTTCAAAGCGAAATTGAACAATATGAGGAATCTATGACAGAGTCGATTTCAGAAGTCGATGAAGAACTTATGGAAAAATTTGTAGAAGAAAAAGAGATCACTAATGAAGATTTAAAGAAAGGTTTGCAAAGAGGCGTTCGATCAGGGAAAATTTTTCCGGTGATAAGCGGCGATTCGGTTTCACTTTTAGGGATTAATTGTCTTCTCCAATATATTAAGGATATATTTCCTTCCCCTGCCGACGCAAAACTTCCTTCTCGGATTGAATCTATTGATGGTCCAACGGTCGCTTTTTCTTTTAAAACAAAATTTGAGACACATGTCGGAGAGTTAAATTTCATAAAAGTTTGGAGAGGAAAAATTTCGGCTGGCGACACGCTTATGAATACTTCAA